>NZ_JBXWSG010000016.1:0-58438 GCF_059613305.1 Ruegeria sp. BHSB056
TTCGCCGATTTGCATCCGCGACCGACCGGCCAGATCACCTGCCTCGACCGCGATGCTGAAAACCTCGTTCGGCAGCGGTTCGCCATCGACTTCAATCGAATCCAGTGAAATGCCCAGTTTGTCAGCAGTGTAGTCATAGGTCATGTCTTCGGGTGTACCCGAAACAACCATGTTCAGTTGGCTGTGCGAATAAATCACTTTGGCTGCAAACTCTTCATCATCGGCTTTTCCCGTGACATCCATGGGAAAGCTTTCGGGCAGTCCGATGGTAACGGTTCCGTCACCATTTTCGGTCAGCGTCATTTCCGGCATGACCATCTGGAACTGCCCGTCTTCTTCCGGAAAGGTCAAAGAAAGTGTCATGTTCGAAATTGTGGTGACGTCACCGGCAATGCTTTCGTCGCCTGTAACGGTGTAGCCCATTGATGTGAAATAGCTTTGCCAGTCGGACCAGACATCATTTGCAGTAAGGTCGGCGAACGCGCCCTGGGTCGCAACAGCATAAGCCAGAACAGCACCGCAGCTGCGGTGGAGGAAAACGGACATAAGGTAACCCTTCTTGATCAATTTGCGGCGCATGGTCGGGGTTGTGGCACCTATCGTCAAGGGGGCAAGGGCTGGACCATTTCCCCGTTTCCGCGTTACGGCTGTTGCCGGGATCAACAACAATACGTGAGGAGAGGCAAATGCAGGGGAAAACAGTTCTGATCACCGGGGCCAGCCGTGGCATCGGGGCCGAAGCGGGGCGCGTTTTTGCCGCAGCCGGCGCCAATGTCGCATTGGTGGCCCGCAACCGCGATCAGATTGATGCCTTGGCCGCTGAACTGGGTGATCAGGCCATCGCGCTGGCCTGCGATGTCAGCGATTTCGCGCAGGTCGAGCAGGCAGTGGCCACATGTGTGGATCGGTTCGGAAGGTTGGATGTTCTGGTTGGCAATGCCGGTGTGATCGATCCGATCTTTCATCTTTCCAACGCCGACCCTGAGGCCTGGAGCAAAGCTATCGACATCAACCTCAAAGGTGTTTTCTACGGGATGCGTGCTGCGTTGCCAGTAATGCGGGCCGCCGGGGGTGGAAGCATTCTGACCGTCTCATCCGGCGCGGCGTCCAACCCGGTTGAGGCGTGGAGCCATTATTGCGCGTCAAAGGCCGGGGCAAAAATGTTGACGGAATGCCTGCATCTGGAAGAAGCCCAACACGGTATTCGCGCCATGGGGCTGTCGCCGGGGACGGTTGCCACGGATATGCAGCGGTCCATCAAGGCAAGCGGCATCAATCCGGTCAGTCAACTGGACTGGGACGCGCATATTCCCGCAGACTGGCCAGCGCGTGCCTTGTTGTGGATGTGTTCCAAGGACGCGGATGAGTATTTGGGAACGGAAATCTCGCTGCGTCTGGAAGACATCCGAAAAAGGGTCGGGTTGATATGATTGACCTGACGAAAGAGGATGGCCTGTGGGTCGTTACGATCAACAATCCCGAAAAGGCAAACGCCCTGACCGGAGCGATGCTGAATGAACTGGTCGGGATCGCCGAGGCCGCAACCAGCGCGCGGGCGCTGATCCTGACGGGCGCGGGCAAAGTGTTCAGCGCGGGGGCCGATCTGGACGAGGCGCGCGCCGGTCTGGCCACCTCTGACGTCTGGGAAAGATTGTCCGGTGCCATCGCCGCATTGCCCTGTCTGACCATTGCCGCGTTGAACGGAACTTTGGCTGGCGGGGCCAATGGCATGGCTTTGGCCTGTGACCTTCGCATTGCGGTGCCAACAGCCAAGTTCTTCTATCCGGTGATGAAGCTAGGGTTTCTGCCGCAACCTTCCGATCCGAAACGGTTGGCGGCATTGGTGGGTCCGGCCAGAACCAAGTTGATCCTGATGGCAGGTCAGAAAATCACCGCGCAAGAGGCTTATGACTTCGGTCTGGTTGATCGGATTGTCGAACCCGATCACCTGATGCAAACCGCGCGTGAGCTTGTGACAGATAGCGTGAACGCTGACCCCGTTATCGCCGCGGACATCGCAAGGATGTGTTCATGAGGATTTCGGCCATTCGGTTGCGGGTCGTTGATCCGGAAAGACTGGCCGTATTCTATCGCGACTTTCTGGGTATGCGGGTTGACCGGCAGGGATCAGGTTGTCGCGTCGGCTACAACTCGGAAGATGCAGACCTTGTGCTGTTGCCGGGTGGTGGCGGATACACCCATGACCGAGGCCAAAGATATTGGAAGATCGGAATAACCGTCCCTGATGTCGATCTTGCGGCAGCGCATCTGCGCGCGCTGGGTACTGCGGTAAGCACGCCGCGCCAGTTTCTGGATATCGGGTATATGTGCCATCTGGCTGATCCCGAAGGGTTTGTCATCGAATTGCTGCAACATGATTTCGAAGGTAACAAACCGGCGCAGGTGGCATATCCAGATGCTCCGTTTGCGCAGGCCCGGATCGGTCAGATAACCCTTCGGACCGGTGATATTGCGGGTGAGGGCGCGTTTTGGCGCGCGCAAGGCATGTCCTTGCTGTCAATGCAGGAGGTGGCCCCACATGGCTTTGATCTGCATTTTTACGCCTTTACCGACGAAACCCCTCCAAACCGCGATTTGTGGGCCATCGAGAATCGCGAATGGTTGTGGAAGCGGCCGTATACGACATTGGAATTCCAGCATCTTGCGGGCGCGCAGTTTGCGCCTGTACCGGATTACCGGGGAATAGAAGTCGAGGGGTTGGCCGCACCTTTGAAAGACGCCTTTGGCGATCCGATCCTGCCGGGCTGATCACCTGTTGCGTCGCTTGCCCGGAACTTTCGACCGAAATCCGGGTGGGCGTTTACGCACCCAGATCAGGAATTTCTCAAGCCTGGGATGCGCGCGCAAGGCTGCGACCGTGTTGTAACTGCGCGCCAGTTCGGCCTCGGTCAGGGTGGCATGCACTTCTTTGTGGCAAATCTGGTGCAGAAGGACGGTAGGTCCGCCCTTGCCTCCTTTGAGTTTTGGGATCAGATGATGCTGGCTGCCACCCCCGCTGGGGATTGGGCGGTCGCAGAGCGGGCAGATCGGATCGTTGTTCGTCATAATGGTTTGAAACTTGCGCCGATGGATGGCGAAGGCAAGAGGGTGCGAATGGTGCAGGCAGTGGTGATCGGAGCAGGCCCCGCAGGGTTGATGGCGGCCGAGCAACTGGCCGAGGCTGGGCATTCCGTACTGGTTGCCGAAGCCAAACCTTCGGTTGCGCGCAAATTTCTGATGGCAGGTAAATCGGGGCTGAACCTGACAAAGGACGAACCGCCTGAGACACTGATGCGGTCGTATAACAATGCGGCGGACTGGTTGCGCCCGATGATCACCGCCTTTGATGCGCAAGCCGTGCAACACTGGGCGCGTGGATTGGGCCAGACATTATTCACGGGCTCTACCGGGCGGGTTTTTCCTGAGGCCATGAAGGCGTCGCCCTTGTTGCGCGCATGGCTTGCGCGACTGGACGCAGCAGGGGTTGAGATCAGAACCCGTTGGCGATGGAAAGGTTGGGAAGCTGATGCGCTGGTATTTGACACCCCGGACGGGCCGCAAAACCTAACCGCTGCTGTAACCGTACTGGCGCTGGGCGGGGCAAGCTGGGCCCGCCTTGGGTCGGATGGTCATTGGGCGCAAATCCTGTCCGACAGGAGCGTGGATCTGGCACCGTTTGAACCTGCGAATTCAGCCCTGTCTGTGGACTGGAGCCCTCATATGCAGCCACATTTCGGGGCAGCGCTGAAATCGGTTCGGTGGATGGCCGGTGGCCTGGAAAGCCGCGGCGAGGCTGCGATCTCGGCAACCGGGCTGGAGGGAGGGGGGCTTTACACTCTCACCCCTGCCTTGCGCAAAGGGCAGCCACTTTGTGTCGATCTGGTGCCTGATCTGGACCAGCAGTCCTTGCAGGCGCGATGGTCTTCCAAAAAGTCGAAAACCACGTTTTCGCAATGGTTGAGAAAGTCGTTGAACCTGTCACCGCAGAAGATTGCTGTGTTTCACGAGATGGCAAAACGCAGTCACTTGCCGCTGCCGGGCGACGTGGCGGTCCTCAAGAAACTGCCAATCCTGCACGCGGGGCTGCGACCGATGGATGAGGCTATATCGACGGCAGGCGGCGTGAAACGATCCGCGTTGGATGACGGGCTGATGCTGAGGTCCATGCCGGGCGTGTTCTGCGCGGGTGAGATGATGGACTGGGAAGCGCCAACCGGGGGGTATCTATTGACGGCCTGTCTTGCCACGGGTCGCTGGGCCGGTCGGGCTGCTGCCGATTGGCTGGATCAGCGCAGATAACTCAGCGCGACCGCGCAAGCATCGCCAGACGAATCATAGCGCGCTCAACCAGTGCCATTGAGGGGGCTGTTTGTCCGGCGGATCGCAGGGACAGGTCGGTGTCTGTCAGAACGGTCAGCGCTGTTTGCAACTTGGGCGCCCCCCAGCCCTGTGCCTGACGCAGAATACGGTCACGGCGTTTGCCGTAAACCGGCGGGCGCAACTTACCGATACCCTGCGCAGCACCACCCGGATCCGAGGCGCAGGCATAAAGTGTGCGGAAATGCCGGGTCGCCCCAATGCACAGAGTTACCCCGTTGGTGCCTTGTGCCTGCAACCGCCGGATCAGCGGCCCGATCTCACCGGCGCGGCCTTCGGCAACCACGTTCAGCACGTCGTCAAGCGCCGCCTCGGTCGAACGCGGGGCGCAGGCTTCGAGGTCTTCCATTGTCAGCTCAGAGTTGTCACCGCGCTTGTAAAGCGACAGTTTTTCAACGGTTTGGGTGAAGTCACCGGGGCTGAGACTGTTGGCTAGTTCGCTGATGGCAGACATGACATCGCGGGGGATGTTTTTCAGATGCGCCTCAGTCAGAACCCGTTCGACCTCTGCGCGCGATGGCGGGTCGTCATAAATACCTATTGCATAGGCTGCGGGATGCCCCTCGAACGCTTTGCGGATTTTCGAATTTGGTTTCAGCTGACCAGCCGTCACGATGATCTGAGCGTCGCCGGGGGTCCATTCTTCAAGCGCAGTCAGAATCGCAGGCGAGGCGGTTTCGGTGGCGTCTTCCACAAACACCGCGCGCGGGCCGGGGAAAAACCCAACCGCCTTGACCGCGTCCAGCAGCGACGCCGGATCGCCGCGCAAGTCACCACCCGGCAGGCGGGTCAGGCGCATTTCCTCTTCCGCGCCGGGACCAAGCAGTGCGGCCAGAACCTGTTGCCGCTTAAGCGCCACCCGCATGGCATCCGCACCATAGATCAGCAGCCCGATCTTGTCCGCATCCGGCTTGGCGAAATACCCGTCAGCCTCGCGCGGGCTCAACTTCATTTGGACAAGCCCGGTGTTGAATACAGGCGGTTCACGATATGCCCGGACAGGATCACCATCAGGCGTTCTTTCGCATCGCGTTCGTCAGCCAGCGTCGACACGGTAGAGCCCGAAGCAGAATAGCCCACAAAATCGGTTACGGTGCCGGACGCCGCGACTTGCCCGGTTTCGTTGGATTTCAAAGCGTATTGCGCCCGTCCATCAATCGTGTACCGCGTTGTCTCGTTCGTCGTGGTTATGGCCGCGCCGCGGATTTCGGTCGAGACCTGAACATCCAGAGTGTAATCGCTGACAGAGCCCGCGCTGCGGCCCAGTTGCTGTTCAAGGTTCTGAACCAGGAGATAGCTTTCGACGGTATTTGGCGCAGATACCGCCACCCGACCGAACAAGGTAGAACCCGACCCGCCCGGAGCATAAACCGGTTGAAAGCCGCAGGCAGCCAGTACCAGCGGCATCACAAGCAATGTTCTGCGATCAAACAACGACATTCACAATCCGGCCCGGAACAACGATAACTTTCTTCGGCGCGTTGCCATCCAGCGCCTTTTGGACAGCTTCGGTGCTAAGCGCGATATTTTCAACCTCGGCTTTGTCCATATCTTTCGGAACGCTGATTTCCGCGCGACGCTTGCCGTTGATCTGGATCGGCAGGGTGACGGTGTCATCAACCAGCATCGCCTCATCCGCGACGGGCCACGGGGCGACAGCCACTAGGCCCTCACCGCCCTGATGCGCCCAGATATCTTCCGCCAGATGTGGTGTCATCGGTGACATCAACTGGGCCAGAGTTTTGATCGCTTGTTTCTGAGCCGCCGCACCGGCCTTGGATTTTGCCAGTGTATTGGTGAAAGCATAAAGCTTGGCGATGGCGGCGTTGAAACCAAAGCTTTCAACACCCAATGTCACGTCGCGGATGGTTTTGTGCATCTCGCGCAACAGGTCCTCATCGCCTTCGCCTGCTACATCGGCGTCCATAGCGCCGATCCTATCGCATAGGTTCCAAACGCGATTCAGATGCTTATAGGCGGCTTCGGCCCCTGCTGCCGTCCATTCCACGTCCCGCTCGGGTGGCGAATCGGACAGCACGAACCAGCGGGCCGTGTCGGCGCCAAAGGCTGAAATGATGCTAACTGGATCGACCACGTTTTTCTTGGATTTCGACATCTTGGCCGAAGGGATAATTTCGACTTCAGTACCATCGGCCAGTTTGCCGTCGGTCACATCCTCGGGCAGGTGATAGACCGGCCGGCCGTTAGCGTCGCGCGTTTGGTAAATCTCATGCGTCACCATGCCTTGCGTGAACAGCGCATCGAACGGCTCGATAGCCTTTTTTGGCAGGTGGCCGGTAAGGTTCATCGCCCGCGCAAAGAACCGGGAATAAAGCAGGTGCAGAATCGCGTGTTCAATGCCGCCGATATACTGGTCGACATTCATCCAATACTCGGCCTCAGCCAGATCGGTGGGTGTTTTCGCGCGCGGCGCGGTGAAACGGGCGAAATACCACGACGAATCGACGAACGTGTCCATCGTGTCGGTCTCGCGCTTGGCCGGAGCACCACAGGAGGGGCAGGAACAATCGCGCCAGGTCGGGTGGCGGTCCAGCGGGTTGCCGGGTTTGTCGAATGTCACATCGTCGGGCAGGCGGACCGGCAGGTTTTCTTTCTTCTCGGGTACCACACCGCAGCTTTCGCAATGCACAACGGGAATCGGACACCCCCAATAGCGCTGGCGGCTGAGGCCCCAGTCCCGCAGGCGGTATTTTGTGACACCCTCGCCCCAACCGGCTTTTTCAGCAAAATCGACGGTGGCGTTGATGGCTTCCTCGCCTGTCGCCTCGGTCAAACCTGCAAAATGATTCACCCAGCGAACCTTCTCGGTTTTCGGCGGGACGAATGCAATTTTGTCGACCGGCGTGCCGTCATCCAGTGCAAAGAATGTGTCGACCACGGGCAGGCCGTACTTGCGGCAGAAGTCGAGATCGCGCTGGTCATGCGCAGGGCAGGCAAAGATTGCGCCAGTGCCGTAATCCATCAGGATGAAATTGGCGATCCAGACCGGCAGTTCCCAGCTCGGGTCCAGCGGGTGCTTGACCTTGATGCCTGTGTCAAAACCCAGCTTTTCTGCGGTTTCTATGGCTTCTTCCGTGGTGCCGCCTTTGCGGCATTCGGCCACGAATTCAGCCACTTCGGGGTTTTCGGCCTCAAGCTGTTTTGCGATCGGGTGATCGGGCGAGATGCCAACGAAAGATGCGCCCAGCAGCGTGTCAGGGCGGGTTGTATAGACGGTGATCGGATCGCCGCCGTCAGTGCGTTCAAAGCCGAATTGCAGACCACGGGATTTGCCGATCCAGTTCTCCTGCATCAGGCGCACTTTGGCGGGCCAGTTGTCCAGAGTGTCCAGCGCGTCCAGCAATTCTTCGGAATAGTCCGAGATCTTGAAGAACCACTGGGTCAGTTCGCGCCGCTCTACCAATGCGCCCGAACGCCAGCCACGACCATTTTCAACCTGCTCGTTGGCCAGAACGGTCATATCGACCGGGTCCCAGTTCACCACAGCGTTTTTGCGATAAACCAGCCCGGCATCCAGCATATCGAGGAAAAGCGCCTGTTGTTGGCCGTAATACTCCGGGTCGCAGGTCGCGAACTCACGTGACCAGTCGATGGACAGGCCAAGTGGCTTCATCTGATCGCGCATGTCGGCGATGTTGCTGTAGGTCCAGTCCTTCGGATGACCCCCGATGGCCATCGCGGCATTTTCCGCAGGCATCCCGAATGCGTCCCAGCCCATCGGGTGCAGCACGTTATGGCCCGTTGCCAGCTTGTGCCGCGCGATGACGTCACCCATCGTATAGTTGCGCACATGCCCCATATGGATTCTGCCAGACGGGTAAGGAAACATCTCAAGCACATAGTATTTTGGCTTGTCCGCCTTGTGGTTGGCGGTGAAGATCCCGGCCTTGTCCCAGGCCTCCTGCCATTTTGCTTCGATTTCGGTGGCCGAGTAGCGCGACATTGTGCGGTCCTTCGTGAATGAAAACGCCGGGTAGGAACCCGGCGTGGTAATATTGTGATTTTCGGCGGGTTGCTAGAACTTGTTGTCCGCTATGCGTAGCTGCCGGGCACGCGACAGAATCGCATCCTCGACTGCGCGGGAAGTTGCTGCACTTACCGGAGCTCCCCCACTCGATTGCAGCGCAACCGACAAAGAGCGCGCGGCAAGCGCCGGATCGCTGATGTGAACAGTTGCCCGGTAGGATCGGCCGCCGCCCGGAGGTGTGCCGTAACCCGTTACGATTACACCGGTAAACGGATCAACCTCTTGCACAGGCAGGAAACTCAGCACATCCAGAGAAGCCGCCCACAGATACCGGTTTACGTTTGTGGTCTGTTCGGCGGTACTGCGGTCGAAAATATCCCAGATTGTTGTCCGCTCGGGATCATTCAGCTCCTGTTCGTCCGAATTGCCGCCAGCGAGGTTGGGGGAGTACGTTGTCGAAGTGTTTCGATTCTGCCCACATGCCGAAAGAGCGGCGGTCAGCAGGATCATTCCCAAAATCGTCGGCAGGCGCATTGTAAACAGGTCCTGTTTCACTTGTTCTACAGTATTCAGGGGATACTCCTAGCCAAGGACCCCCGCTGCAACAAGTCCATTCTTCTGAAATGTAAGTGTATCAGCTGCATCAGGGCGAAAACTGACTGTGGCATCCTTGCACCAATTTGACCTCAATGACGCTCCCGCCTTTATGCCAAGCTTGCGCAAAGGGGGCAAAAAGAGCGAAACGGTGTCCGTGCTGAGACATATGCCGAGGCATGTGTCGAGTAGATAACTCTTTTGAAACCGAGGGAAACAAGATGAAAAAAGTTCTCTTCGCAACTACGGCGCTGATCGCGACCGCAGGCGTTGCAGCAGCTGAAGTTAACTTCAGCGGTTATGGCCGTTTTGGTATTGGCTACCGTGAAGATCGTTCGACTGCACCTAACGTAGACGACACCATTCTGGTATCGCGTTTCCGTCTGAACATCGACGGCAGCACCGAAACCGATGGTGGCGTTCGCTTTGAAGGCCGTGTTCGTCTGCAAGCTGACGAAAACGCATCTAACGGCGAAGCAAACACCGCTGGCCTGAACGGCGCACGCTTCTCGGTCATCTACGGTGGTCTGCGTGTTGACGCGGGTAACGTCGCAGGTGCCTTCGACAACCTGGCAAACTACTACGGCAACGAAGTAGGTCTGGAACTGTTCGCAGGTCAGTATTCGGGCGTTGACTACAGCTTCCTGGGTTACTCGTCGACCGGCGCAGGTTCGAACGCTGTGTTCTTCCAGTACGCTGTTGGTGACTTCGCATTCGGCGCGTCCTACGACACCGACGGCATCAACGGTGCAGACCGCTGGGATATCAGCGCAACCTACACCTTCAACAACATCACTGCCGCTCTGGCTTACGGTCAGACCGACTCGACCGTTGCTGGTCAAAGCGATCCGAGCCTGACCGTTCTGACCCTGGGTGGCGAATGGGGTGACTTCTCGGGTACACTGTTTGTTGCTGACGACGCAACTGAAGTTGCTTCGACAGACGGTACTGCATGGGGTCTGTCGGCTGCCTACAACCTGGGCGCTGCAACCACCCTGCTGTTCACCTACGGTGACGGTAATGCGTCTGCTGATACTCAGCAGGTTGCTCTTGGCGCGATCTACGACCTGGGTGGCGGTGCATCGCTGCGCGGTGGTATCGGTGTCAACGACTGTGACAGCTGCGCAGACTCGACGCTGGTTGCTGACTTCGGTGCTCAGTTCAACTTCTAAGCTGATCTGAACCGCAAGGTTTAAGGGCGGGTCTTCGGACTCGCCCTTTTCTTTTGCGCCGACTTGGTGTTTTCCTGCTCCAAAACAGGATGAGGGCCCCATGTCGTTGCAAGACATCACCGCACGTATCGCCAAAGCCGAAGCCAAGTCGGACAGACCGGCAGGTTCCGTCAAACTGATTGCCGTGTCCAAAGTGCAGCCGAATGACAGGGTGCAGGAGGTTCTTGAGCAGGGGCACAGATGTTTTGGCGAGAATCGCGTGCAGGAGGCGGCAAGCAAGTGGCCCGCTTTCAAAGAACAGTTCGAGGGTATTGATCTGCACCTCATTGGCCCGTTGCAGACCAACAAGGCCCGTCACGCAATGGAACTGTGCGATGCGATCCATTCGGTAGATCGACCCAAACTGGCCAAGACACTGGCACGTTTGGCACAGGAAATGGGAACCTGTCCGGATCTGTTCATTCAGGTCAACACCGGTGAGGAAGACCAAAAGGCCGGTATCCTTCCTGCGGGCGCGGATGGTTTCATAGCCGAGTGCCGGTCATTGGATCTGCCCGTGCGTGGATTGATGTGCATTCCTCCGGTCGATGAAGAGCCTGCTCTGCACTTTGCGCTGTTGGCAAAAATCGCAGCGCGCAACGGGCTTGACGGATTGTCTATGGGGATGAGTGACGATTTCGAACAGGCCATCGCCCTTGGCGCGACACATGTGCGCGTTGGCTCAGCTATCTTTGGCGAACGAATTAAACCTCGGGAATAATCAACCGTGTTCCGGGGGCAATGCGCTGTGATATCCAGTGTAGATGGTCCCGACGAAATGCAACGCAGCCTTCTGTTGGATAGCCGGGTCTGCGCCATTGGTGCAGAAATATCGCTGACCCTCTGCCCGGAACGGCGTCTGGCCAGTTCCAGTCGGTCAACAAAATCAGATCATATAATGGGTCGGCGCGGTGCAGCCTTTCGTGGCTGAATGCATAGGGTGCGCTGACCATGTGGTTGTATCTGCTTTCAGACACGTCGTCAGACCACAAGTCTCGTGGGCCAATGGCACAGGCCCATTTGCTGGGGGCGGCCAATCGGTCTGCCCGGTATAGCATCCCAACGATTCGATGATATCCGGTGGGGGTCGCCCCATCGCCTTCGTGTTTTGCGTTGCTCAACCCGCCTTTGCCCACGGAACAGGGGAACACCCTGCCAAGAAACCGGATGCCGCGCGGGGTCAGAACAAGATCGCCTGGGGTCAAAGCAGATGGCCTGACTTCTTGGCCTTGGTTGCCAGGTATCCCCGGTTGTGAGAGGTTTCGCCAACTTTCAGAGGGACACGCTCGGTTACTGCGATACCTGTTCGCTCCATCATGGCGATCTTGGCCGGGTTGTTGGTCAGCAAGCGGACTGAGTTGAAACCCAGCGACTTCAATATGTCCGACCCAAGCCGAAAATCGCGCTCATCGTCCTCAAAACCCAGCCTGTGGTTCGCCTCAACGGTGTCAAAACCTTGATCCTGAAGGAAATAGGCGCGCATCTTGTTGGCCAGACCTATACCGCGCCCTTCCTGATTCAGATACAAAAGAACGCCTGCACCTTCTGCCCCCATCTGCTCCAGGGCGCCGCGCAGTTGCGGGCCGCAGTCACATTTCAGGCTTCCCATCAGATCGCCGGTGAAACAGGCAGAATGCAATCGGGCCAGCACAGGCTTATCGCGGTCCGGACGTCCGATCTCGACGGCGTAGTGTTCTTCACCGCCGTCTTCCGGGCGGAACACGTGTAACCGACCGGCTTCGGACACCTCCATCGGAAGGCGGGCCGCGACGACTTCGTGCAAAGTGCTGCGATCCGCCAGATGAGGCGTGGCGCGCGTGTGATCAATGCATGTCAGACCGTGGGACGCCGCAAATGCCTTGCCGTCCTCGACAGGTACCACGACCACAGCGGGAAGGATGCGCGCGGATTTGGCCAATGCAATTGCGATACGGTGCAGATTGGCATTGCCGTGACGCTCGGTCATCAACGGGCCCTTCATGGGCGCGTTCAGATCGTCGGAAGGATCGGCAACCGCCTGCACCCATGCGATATCTGCATCCGCCGGGATCGATACCCGTGCCAGATCCCCGTCGTATACCCGCGCTTTCAGGGTTTCAGCGCGTCGCCCAGTTATGGCCACCACCGGATTCCCTAGTTTTTTCAGGTCGGCCAAACGCTGCGGGCTGAGCGTTTCGGCAGAAACCGCAAGCACGCTGAAGCCGCTGTCATCAGTCAGCGCAACGGGAACGCCCATGCGCAGATCGGCCCGGGCCCGGGCGAGAAGTTCCGTGATATCGGGGATGAGACTCATCAATGTTACCCTATAACGCTCAATCTTTCTCCTAGCTCTTTCGAAAGGAAATGTGAAACAATTCCGCGAACTCTGACACGAAGGCGTGAAACGGTTGCAGCAAATCTTGTTGATTGCATATTCCACACGCAAGTGATGGAAAAGCGTTTGGAGGACCGGGAAATGGCTCAACTCAAGAAAATCCTGCTGGTGGACGATGACGAGGATCTGCGCGAGGCGCTCAGCGAGCAACTTGTCATGACCGAAGACTTTGACGTGTTCGAGGCGTCAGACGGTCACTCTGCCATGGAGCGCGCGCGCGAAGCGATCTATGACCTGGTCATTCTTGATGTAGGTCTGCCTGATACCGACGGGCGCGAACTGTGCCGCCTCATGCGTAAACAGGGTGTCAAAAGCCCGATCCTGATGCTGACCGGTCATGACAGCGATGCCGATACGATCCTGGGCCTGGATGCCGGCGCGAATGACTATGTTTCGAAACCATTCAAATTCCCGGTGCTTCTGGCACGTATCCGTGCGCAGCTTCGCCAGCACGAACAATCCGAGGACGCAGTATTTGTACTTGGCCCCTATACGTTCAAACCGGCGATGAAGATGCTGATCACGGAAGAGGACAGAAAAATCCGCCTGACCGAGAAGGAAACCAACATCCTCAAATTCCTGTACCGCTCGACCGACGGCGTGGTGGCGCGGGACGTGCTGCTTCACGAAGTTTGGGGATATAATGCAGGTGTTACAACGCATACGCTGGAAACCCACATCTACCGCCTGCGACAGAAGATTGAGCCCGATCCGTCAAATGCGCGCCTTTTGGTCACAGAATCCGGTGGATATAGGCTGGTGTCTTAACTGGGTGTGGATTGACTTGGATCAAAGTGATACCCTGTACTCATAATTAGGTTACTCCCAACCCGCGCATGTCCGGGTTATGACATGCACCTCCCTGTTGGACTGCCGGGCCGAATGGCCCGGCTTTTTTCTTTTCTGAAGGGCGAGATCATGCGCCGCCTATACCGTCACAGGCGTTGCGAAACCCATTTTGTTCCTGTAATGTTCTATTTCTTGCGAAGGGTTGGAGGAGCGCGTGATGATCGAAGGAAGCTGTTTGTGCGGGGCGGTGAAGTTTAACCTGAAGTCTCAACCATCCGTGATGGGAACCTGCCATTGCTCAAGATGCAGAAAAGCCGGGGCCAGCACAGTCGTATTTGTCAACAAAGAAGACTTGGTGTGGGTTCGGGGAAGGGAAAATGTAACGCTGCACCGGCCTGATCCGCCCTACAAATACGGCAGGTGTTTCTGCGGGAGTTGTGGGACATCTTTGGGCGAAATCATTTCAGAAGCAGACAGTTTTCCAATCGCAGCAAATGCACTGGATACTGGGTTAGAGCAGAAAGTTCAGTTTCACGAATTTGTTTCGGAGAAACCGGACTGGTACGAGATTTGCGATGATGCCCCCCAAAATGAAAGCCACCCGTCCTAGATTTTCTTTTCTGATGGTACCCCATCCCCCACCGCGTTAACCTTCGCCAAATCGCGACAGAGGAATCCTCGCCATGCCCTTCACACTTGCCACCTGGAACATCAACTCGGTCCGACTGCGCGAACCTATCGTGCTGAAACTGTTGGAAGAAGAGGCGCCGGATATTCTGTGTTTGCAAGAATGCAAGTCTCCGGTTGAAAAGATCCCGACCGAAGGGTTCTCGGCACTGGGCTATACCCACATGATTGCCCGTGGCCAGAAAGGATATAATGGCGTCGCGATCCTGTCCCGCCTGCCAATAGAAGAGGTGGGCGACAAGGATTTCGCAGATCTCGGTCACGCGCGCCACATAGCTGGTCGGTTGGAGAATGGTGTGACGATCCACAACTTCTATGTCCCCGCTGGCGGTGATGTGCCGGATCGTGAAGTGAATGAGAAATTTGGCCAAAAGCTCGACTATCTGACGGACATGCGCGATTGGTTCCACGCGGAAAAGCCGGAAAAATCCATCCTCGTCGGCGATCTGAACATTGCCCCGCGCGAAGATGACGTCTGGTCGCACAAACAATTGCTCAAGATCGTCTCGCACACTCCGATTGAAGTGGAACATTTGGCCGAGACCCAGGACGCAGGTGGTTGGGTCGATATCACCCGGCAGGATATTCCCGAAGGGCAGCTTTTCAGCTGGTGGTCCTACCGGGCCCGCGACTGGGATGCGGCAGACAAGGGGCGGCGGCTGGATCATGTCTGGGCCACGCCCGATATTTCGAATGCGGGCCATTCCAGTCGCATTCTGCGGGATGCGCGTGGGTGGGAAAAGCCCAGCGATCATGCGCCGGTCTTTGCGACTTTCGACATTTGAACTGAAACTCTGCCCTTGGTTTCTGCGACAAGCGATTGCATATAGGGCGCAAGTTCGAACGAAAGAGTGATTGCCATGGACATCCTGAACGGCGCAACCGCCCCAGCCACCGATCTGATCAAGGACGGGACCGAGGCCACTTTCATGGTCGATGTGATCGAAGCCTCGCAGGAAACGCCTGTTATTGTTGACTTCTGGGCACCCTGGTGCGGCCCGTGCAAGACGCTGGGCCCGATGCTGGAAGACGCTGTTACCGCCGCCAAAGGCGCGGTGAAGATGGTCAAGATCAACGTGGACGAGGCACAGATGATCGCCTCGCAAATGCGCATCCAGTCGATTCCAACGGTCTATGCGTTTTTTAAAGGGCAACCTGTGGACGGTTTTCAGGGCGCGCTGCCGGGGTCCGAGATCAAGGCTTTCGTGGACCGCGTGATCGAGGCGTCAGGTGGGGAAAGCCCGGGCGGCCAGTTGGATGACGCCGTAATAGCCGCCGAAGAAATGCTGAGCGACGGCGCAGCGGCAGATGCTGCGCAGACTTTTGCCGCCATTCTTGGCGAAGACCCGAACCACGCGGCAGCATATGGCGGGCTGGTGCGGGCACATATCGCCATTGGCGATCTGGAGCATGCCGAGGCGATCCTGAACGGTGCACCGGCCGAAATATCCAACTCGGCCGAGGTCGAGGCTGCGCATGCGCAATTGCAGCTGGCCAAGCAAGCGGCTGATGCGGGTCCGGTGGCGGATCTGACAGCTGCCGTTGATGCTGATCCCAATAATCATCAGGCCCGGTTTGATCTGGCGCAGGCATTGCACGCGAACGGCGAAGTGGAAGAAGCCGTGGCGCAATTGCTGGAATTGTTCCGCCGGGATCGTGAGTGGGATGACGGGGCCGCCAAGACCCAGCTTTTCACGATCTTTGACGCGCTCAAGGCCAATGACCCGATCGTTCTGAATGGTCGCCGCAAACTCAGCTCGATGATATTTGCCTAATTGCTGATCAGAGCTAGAATTGGGACATGATGCATCCCGCTGATCTGCCGGACACCGTATCCGTTTTCCCCTTGCCCGGGGCGCTGTTGTTGCCCCGCTCGCGCTTGCCGCTTCACATCTTCGAGCCGCGCTATTTGCAGATGCTGGACGATGCGCTCAAGACCAAGGAACGGCTGATTGCGATGGTCCAGCCAAATCCTTCGGCCCATGATGAGAACAAACTGCACCGCATCGGATGCGTCGGGCGCGTGACCCAGTTTTCCGAAACGGAAGATGGCCGTTATCTGATCACGCTGACCGGCGTGTCCCGGTTCCGTGTGGTATCAGAGCTGGACGCTTTCACGCCATATCGGCGATGCGAAGTCTCGTGGGACGGCTTTGACAGGGATCTGGGCAAGGCCGAAAACGACGACAGGTTCAATCGCACCAAGTTCCTGGCTTTGCTGGAACGCTTCTTTTCGTCCCGGCAATTGTCCACCGATTGGGATTCGCTGAAAGATGCCGAGGATGAATTACTGGTGAACTCGCTGTCCATGTTGTTGGACTTCGATCCGGAAGATAAACAGGCCTTGTTAGAGGCCCCTTGCCTGCGCACACGGCGCGAGACGCTGATGACATTGATAGAATTCGCAATGCGAGGCGGATCGAATGAGGAAAAACTGCAATGACTGACCCTGAACACGCCTTTGATCGCCGTATGCTCGAAGCTCTGGTCTGCCCGCAGACGCAAACGACCCTGCGCTATGACGCCGAAAGGCAGGAGCTTGTGTCACAGGCTGCTGGTCTGGCTTTTCCCATCCGCAACGGCATTCCGGTCATGTTGGTCGACGAGGCACGCCAGCTGGACTAAATTGGTTGCCCTTGCAGCAGCTTGGGCAAATCTCCGGTCAAACCGGCGGCTTCGCGCACGAAACCGCGCCGCAGCCCCGGCAGTGCGCCGACAATTCCCATACCAACGTCTCGCCCAATGCGCAGCAACGGGTTGTCGTTCGAGAACAGCTTGTTGAAGACATCCGTTGCCATCGCGAGAGCAGCGGTGTCGAACCTGCGCCATTCCTGATAGCGTTCCAGCACCATAAGCGATCCGATGTCTTCGCCGCGCCGTCCTGCCAAGGTCAGAACCTCTGCCAACGCGCCGACGTCACGCAAACCGGCGTTCAGGCCCTGACCGGCAATCGGGTGCATCCCGTGGGCAGCATCCCCGACCAGTGCCAGACGATCAGCGATAAAGGAATTGGCGATGGTCAGGTTCAAAGGATAGGTGAAACGATCACCAGCCAGGTGGATGTCACCGAGGAAATCGCCAAACCGCGGGCGTAGCACTTGCAGATACTCATCCTCGGGCAGGGCGTTGATCTGGTGCGCGGCCTCGGTGCGTTCGCTCCATACAATGGAACTGCGATTGCCGGTCAGCGGCAGAATCGCCAAGGGGCCCGGTGGCATAAAGAACTGATGGGCTATGCCGTGATGCGGCAGCTCGTGTTCAATGGCGCAGACAAGTGCGGTCTGGCCATAATCCCAACCGGTGCGCTTGATACCCGCGCGGTCCGCAGTGCCGCTGCGGCGACCGTCGCACCCGATCAGCAGTCTGCTGTTCACCGTCGAACCATCGTCCAGCGTCACGGTCACTCCAGTGGTGTCGGCTTGTTGCGACACAACAGTCTTGCCACTCAGCTGAGTGATGCGGGGCTCTTCGGCCATTGCATCCAGAAAGGCGCGGCGCAGGTGACGGTCTTCGACCATATACCCCATCGGGCCTTCTTCAATTTCGGCATGGTCGAAATGCATGAAAAACGGTGACGGGCCTGTACCGGCGTGGCCGTCTGTGACCTTGATCTCCAGCATCGGTTGGGCGTGTTCCGCAACGCGGTCCCAGACACCGATGGCAGCCAGCAAGCGCTGTGACGCCAAGGCCAGCGCATAGGCTCGCCCGTCGAACGCCGCATTCTTGCGGATCTTCTCTTCCAGCGCATCAATCACTGTGACCGAATGTCCGGTTTGTGCCAGAGCCAATGCCAAAGCCGGGCCGTTCAACCCGCCGCCCACGATCAGAATGTCAGATGCCTGTGTCATGCCCTGCAATATGCGCGCCCTTTCGGGATTGTCCATGTGCAGTCCTGTCGCTACCGTTCTTTCAAGCCAAAAAGCAGGAGGGGCGGGATGCAGGATTGGTTGACCATGACGGCGTGTGATTTGGGCCGTGGCATTGGGATGGGCCAGATCGATCCGGTTGAATTGACGGAAACCTACCTGTCCGCAATAGACGCCCATCCGCACCGCGACCGTATCTATGCCCGCGTCACCCATGATCGCGCCCGCGCCGAGGCCGAAGCCGCGCAGCAACGTGCGAAAATGGGATTGCGGCGATCGTTGCTGGATGGGGTTCCGATCAGCTGGAAAGACCTGTTCGACACTGCCGGCACCGCGACCGAGGCCGGGTCGGCGCTTTTGAAAGACCGTGTGCCGGATGCGGATGCGCTTGTGGTACGCAACGCAACCCAGATGGGAACGGTCTGTCTGGGTAAGACGCATATGAGCGAGCTGGCCTTTTCCGGCCTTGGATTGAACCCGATCACCGAAACGCCCCCTTGTATCCATGATGAAACGGCGGTGCCGGGTGGGTCTTCATCTGGCGCGGGCGCGTCGGTTGCCTGGGGGCTGGCGGCCTGCGGGATCGGTTCCGATACCGGCGGTTCGGTGCGAATTCCAGCGGCATGGAATGATCTGGTGGGATTGAAAACCACGGCCGGGCGGCTGAGCCTTGAAGGTGTGGTGCCGCTCTGCCTGCGGTTTGACACTGTCGGGCCACTGGCGCGATCTGTTGAAGATGCAGCACATATGCTGGCCCTAATGGAAGGCGGGGCACCTGCGGACCTGAGGGGTGCTTCGCTGAAAGACCGTCGCTTTGCCGATTTGCAGAACATTGCCAAGGACGACCTGCGCGATGCACCGCGAAAAGCTTATGACGAGGCCATCGAGAAACTTGCAGATGCAGGCGCTGAGATTGTTCCCTTGGACGTGCCCGAGCTGAACGAGGCGATGCCCCTGTCCAGCGTCGTCTACACGACCGAGGCCTATGGGTTGTGGCGCGATGTGATCGAGGCCAACCCAGGGGCAATGTATCCCGAAATCCTGGAACGGTTTCGCATTGGTAAGGGCTATTCCGGCCCCGATTATGTCGCGGCCTGGGCCAAGCTCAAGGCGTGCCGCAGTGCCTGGGATGCGGCAACTGCCGGGTTCGATGCGGTTCTGGCACCTACAGCACCGATTTTGCCGCCCAATCTGGACCGGTTGATGACCGATCACGACTATTACGTGACAGAAAACCTGCTGGCCCTTCGCAATACGCGGATCGGCAACCTGATGGGGCTTGCAGCGCTGACTCTGCCCACCGGAACGCCCAGTTGCGGGCTGATGATGATGGGGTATCCGAACTCGGAAGAGGCCCTGTTGCGGTTGGGGTCAGCGGCAGAATCGGCATTGGCCTGAATGCCACAATCCACTGATTCGGAACCTCTTTGTCTGGACGAAGAGGTATGCGGACTGTAATCTGCCAAAAAAACGGGGCGCAAACGACCCCGATATTGAGGCAGTAACATGGATTTTCCCGAGCGGTTTTCGAACCTACCGGAATATGCATTCCCGCGTTTGCGCGCCCTGTTGGATCACCATCAACCGGGCGGTGACGTCGTTCATATGACGATTGGCGCGCCCACGCATGATTTTCCGGCTTGGGTGACGGATGTCATCATGGAAAATGCTGCCGGGTTTCAGGGCTATCCGCCGAACGAAGGCTCGGAAGACCTGCGCGGCGCAATCACGGGCTGGATCAAGCGGCGTTACGGGGTCGAAATGGACCCTGACGTCAACGTCATGGCGCTGAACGGCACACGTGAGGGGCTGTATAATGCGGCCATGGCGCTGTGCCCGGAACAGAAGAACGGCAAACAACCGATCATCCTGTGCCCGAACCCGTTTTATCAGGTCTACATGGTCGCGTCGATTTCGGTGGGTACGCAACCCTATTTTGTCCCTGCAACTGCCGCGACTGGTCATCTGCCGGATTATTCCGGCCTGCCCGAAGATGTGCTGAACCAAACAGCGGTGGCTTATATTTGTTCCCCGGCCAACCCGCAGGGCGCGGTTGCATCGCGCGACTACTGGGCTGACCTGATCCGTCTGGCCGAGGCTTATGATTTCCGCATCTTCGCCGACGAATGCTATTCCGAGATTTACCGTGACCAAGCCCCGACGGGGGTTCTGACTGTCGCGCAGGAACTAGGGGCTGATCCCGAACGGATCACGCTGTTTAACTCCCTGTCAAAACGCTCGAACCTAGCTGGTTTGCGCTCGGGCCTGATTGCCGGTGGACCAAAGTCCATCAGCCAGGTGAAAAAACTGCGCACCTATGCCGGATCCCCACTGCCTTTGCCTTTGCAGGCTGCTGCGGCCCGTGTCTGGGCGGATGAGACACATGTCGAGCAAAACCGCGCGCTCTATCAGGAGAAATACGCCATAGCGGATAAGGTGTTTGCGGGCGTGCAGGGCTACATGTCGCCCGAGGCCGGGTTCTTTTTGTGGTTACCGGTCGAGAATGGCGAGGACGCGGCATTGAAGGTTTGGAAGGAAACCGGGGTTCGGGTTCTTCCGGGCGCATATCTTTCACAAGGTGATCCGGGAAATAACCCGGGCGAAGGCTTTATCCGGGTTGCATTGGTAGCCCCAAAAACAGAGTTGCAGCGTGGTTTGATCACACTCCGCGACTGCATCTATACGTGAGGTACGAGGGCAAAATGGCATCATATAACGCGCGAAACCGCGACCCATTGCTGGACAGCACAACACAGGCAGCCCTGGAGCGACGCAGTAAGGAACTGATCGGTATCGCGCTGATCCTGTTGGGCTTGGCCGCGGCTGCGATGATCTGGTCCTATACGCCCGATGATCCTAATTGGATGGTTTCGACCGACGCGCCGGTGCAGAACTGGATGGGACGGGTCGGCGCGTCTATTGCAGCCCCCTTGTTCATGATCGTGGGCTGGGGAAGCTGGGGCATCGCGCTTGTTCTGGTCGGATGGGGTCTGCGTTTTGCGGGCCATTTCGGTGAAGACCGGGCCATTGCCCGCCTGATCTTTGCCCCGATCTGGATCGCTGTAGCCTCGGTTTATGCCGCAACCCTTGTTCCCGGTGCCGAGTGGCGTGCAACGCATAGCTACGGTTTGGGCGGTTTGTTCGGCGACACGGTCATGGGCGCGTTGCTGACGCTGGTGCCGATCTCTTCGCATTTTTTGGTCAAAATGATGTCGCTGGCCATGGCCGTCGGCATGACCGCGCTGGGTGTTTTTGTGCTGGGCTTCACCAAGGCCGACGTGAAACGCGGCTTCCGAGCCTTCCTGCTGGGTCTTGTTATGTCTTATGACATGCTAATGACGCTGATGGGGCGTGGTGCGGCCTCGGCCGCGCAAGCCGCGCGGGATCGCCGGGCGCAGTGGGAAGAACGCAAGCTTGCTCGCGCTGAAGCGGCCGAGGCGATGTTTGACGACGAACTGGCCTATGCCGATCCTGTTTTTGAAGAACCTGAATTGGGACGTCCTGAACCTCCGGTCAAATCAGGCCTGTTGGCGCGAATGCCGTCGCTTATCCGGCGCCCCGATCCAATGCCCGAGCCTGAGTTGGTGGATCCTGAACCGATCGCGGGCTTTGACGACATGCCCGGTGAAGATCGCATCCGCTCCAAAATCTCGGCCGCCGTGCGAAATCGCAAGGTAGCCGTGGGCGAAATGACACCCGAGCCGGATCCCAACCTACCGTTGACCAAGGGTCGTGGACGCGGTCCCGATCCGCTGATCCTGAACCAGCATACCTCGTCCGAACTGCCACCCGAACCGCCGATGACGGCGTATGGTCTGCGCCCCGAGCCGCATTTTTCCGCTGGTGACACTCCAGAGGCGCAAGAGCCTGCTGTGTTCGGTTATGAGGTCGGGACAGAACAATACGACTACGCGTCCGAGTTGGATATCGATGATGAGTCGGTTTTCGAGGATGTCACCGACGCCGCGCCGCAACCGCGTCAGGCGATGAAGATCCCCGTGGCTGAACCGCGCAAACCTGTGGTGGCGCAGCCCGTGCGTCGGACACCGTTGCCGTCTCGTCGTGCGCAGGCCGAAGCGCAACCGGCATTGTCCTTCGAGGAACGGCACTCTGACTTCGAACTGCCGCCTCTGGGCTTGTTGTCCAACCCCGCCAGTATCCAACGCCATCACCTGAGCGATGAGGCCTTGGAAGAAAATGCACGGATGCTGGAAAACGTTCTGGACGATTACGGCGTCAAGGGTGAGATCGTCAGCGTACGCCCCGGCCCGGTCGTGACCATGTACGAGCTGGAGCCCGCTCCGGGCCTCAAGGCGAGCCGTGTGATCGGTTTGGCAGACGATATTGCCCGCTCGATGTCGGCGCTGTCGGCGCGGGTTTCGACCCTGCCGGGGCGTTCGGTGATCGGTATCGAATTGCCCAACGAAAACCGCGAGATGGTCGTGCTGCGGGAAATCCTGGCCAGCCGCGATTTCGGCGATGGCAATCAGGCGCTGCCGCTGGCGCTGGGCAAGGATATCGGCGGTGAATCCGTTGTGGCGAACTTGGCCAAGATGCCACACCTGCTTATCGCCGGGACTACGGGTTCGGGTAAGTCGGTGGCGATCAACACGATGATCCTGTCGCTGCTTTACAAGCTGACGCCGGATGAATGCCGTCTGATCATGATCGACCCGAAGATGTTGGAACTGTCCGTTTACGATGGCATCCCGCATCTGCTGTCACCCGTTGTGACCGATCCAAAGAAGGCGGTTGTCGCCCTGAAATGGGTCGTGGGCGAAATGGAAGACCGCTATCGCAAGATGTCCAAGATGGGCGTCCGCAACATCGCGGGCTACAATGGCCGTGTAAAGGATGCGCTGGCCAAAGGCGAGATGTTCAGCCGCACGGTGCAAACCGGGTTTGACGATGAAACCGGCGAACCAACGTTCGAGACGGAAGAATTCGCGCCCGAAGCGATGCCCTATATCGTCGTCATCGTCGATGAGATGGCCGATCTGATGATGGTCGCGGGCAAGGAGATCGAAGCCTGCATCCAGCGTCTGGCGCAAATGGCGCGGGCCTCGGGCATTCACCTGATCATGGCCACACAGCGCCCGTCCGTTGACGTGATCACCGGCACGATCAAGGCCAACTTCCCTACGCGGATTTCGTTCCAGGTGACCTCGAAAGTCGACAGCCGTACCATTCTGGGCGAGATGGGCGCCGAACAGCTTCTGGGGCAGGGCGACATGCTTTACATGGCCGGTGGCGCCAAGATTACCCGCTGCCACGGACCGTTTGTGTCGGATGAAGAGGTCGAGGAAATCGTCAACCATCTGAAACAATTCGGTCCGCCCGATTACGTGGGCAGTGTTCTGGACGGACCGGCCGAGGACAAGGTCGACAACATTGACGCCGTTTTGGGGCTGAACACTGGCGGCAACACGAACGGAGAGGATGCGCTGTACGATCAGGCGGTGGCAATTGTGATCAAGGACCGCAAATGCTCGACCTCTTACATTCAGCGGAAACTCGCCATTGGGTACAACAAGGCGGCGCGTCTTGTTGAACAAATGGAAGACGAAGGTGTTGTTTCGTCAGCAAATCATGTCGGGAAGCGCGAAATCCTCGTCCCCGAGCAATAGGATATTTAATAACAAGGGCAGACAGCCTATCTGTACGGTATGAAACAGATTGCTTTTGCCCTTGCCTTGACACTGGCCGCACCCGCCGCATGGGCGGCGGAAAAACTGCCGCTTTCGCAGATTTCCAATTACCTGAACGGATTGAAAACGGTTCAGACGACGTTCACGCAGGTGAACGATGATGGCTCGTTGAGCACCGGGCAGCTGTGGATGCAGCGCCCGGGCAAGATGCGGTTCGAATATGATCCGCCCAACAGTGCGGTGGTGCTGGCGCGCTCGGGCAGTGTTCAGATCTTCGATCCGAAATCGAACCAGCCGCCCGAGCAATATCCGCTGAAGCGCACGCCGCTTTCCATTGTGCTGGCACGCAACGTGAATCTTGATCAGGCCAATATGGTTGTCGGCCACAGCTTTGACGGCACGGCCACAGTGGTCACTGCGCAAGACCCCAAGAACCCTGAGGCAGGTCGGATTGAATTGATGTTCACCGATAATCCGGTCGAGCTGCGCAAATGGGTGATTCATGACAACGCCGGCAGCCAGACCACCGTTCTTTTGGGTGCGCTGACCGAAAGCAATGGTCTTGATCAGGGTCTTTTCTCAAACAAGGAAAGACGCGGGTCAGTCAATCGCTGACCCGCTTTTGCTGGTCAATACCGGCAATTCTCCAACTGCGCTTGATACAGTTGTGCGCGCGCGTCCACGTCATTGGCTACGCTCAACAACCACGACTTGCTGTTGTAAGTTCCGCGCGCGTACCCCGTGTGGCCTTCATGATAGGCTAGGTATTGATTGCGTGTGTCGCCGGGGTGGATTCCGTTGCGCTCATAGCTTTTGTTCATATACCAGCCGATGAAGTCCGACGCGTCGCGGATGCGATCTCGTTTGGCCCGGCGCTTGCCGGTTTCGCGCTGATATTGATCCCAGGTGCCGTCCAGTGCCTGGCTAAACCCATAGGCGCTGCTTTGCCGCCCCATCGGGATCACGCCCAGCACATAACGGTGCGGGGTGCGCGCATCGTGGCGATACCGGCTTTCCTGATAAATCGTGGCCATCTGAACGTGAACCGGAACACCCCATTTCTGCTCGGTGCTTTTGAAAGCCTTGATAAAATCGGGTCGTTCGCGTGCAATGCTGCACGCGTCGTTCAGTTTGCTGGGCGGTTGTTTTGACCCGCCGCCACAGGATGCCAAAAGCAGCACCCCGAAGAGTACGATAAGAATTCTGCTCATGTGCCTCATGCCTTTTTTGTTTATTCTAGCGCAGATTGAGCTCTGAGGAAATCACAATCGCTATAAAACAATGGCAAGAATTACGGGTAACGCCGCCACGGACAGCACAGTGGACACCATGACCATGCCGGCAACGGCATCGGAATCGGCTTCAAATCGCTCTGCCAACAAATATGAGGTCACAGCGACTGGTGTACAAATCTGCAATACCAGAACGCCAAAGGCGACAGTGTCCAGATCAAAAAACACCCCAATCCCCCAGCCCAACGCAAAGCAGACGATAAGTTTCAGGACTGACAGCCAGAGCGCTTGCCCCAGACTGCGCGAGGTCAGGCGGGCGATTGCCACACCGACCGTGACCAACATCAGCGGAACAGCCATTTGCCCCAAAAGCTCTAACGTGTTGGTCAGAAATGTCGGAGTTTGCCACCCTTGCCACAAAAACATCGCACCCAGAATGGACGCCCAGGCCATCGGCTGGCGTAAGACCTGTCCCCATGCGCCTTTTCCGGCGACCAGATAGATCCCATAGGTGAAAGAAAACAGCGCAGTTACAGACAGAAAGATGACTGCGTAACCCAAGCCAATCTGCCCGAACGCAAAGATACATAGCGGCAGGCCAAGGTTGCCGGTATTGCTGAATATCAGCGGTGACAGGTACGTGCGCTGATCCAGTTTCAATCCGCGAACCAGCAACCAGAACACCCCTGCCAGCAGAAGATTTGCGACCAGGGTCGCCGATGTGAAACGCGATAAATCTCCGCCCGGAATGTCGGTTTGCATGAGTGCAACAAAGATTAGACTGGGCATTGCCAGCGTTGTTGCAAAGCGTGTCACGAATTGCAGCCGGTATTCGAACCCCAGTTTGACCCACGTAAAGCCAATGGCCGCCAAGAGAAAAACCGGGGCCACGATTTCGAACACTGTCAATATTAGGTTCACAGACTGTTTCCCTGAATTTCACATCAATGATTGGCATTTCGGGCCAAAAACCGTTAGTAAATGCGGTGGGGGCCGAAACAATGTTAAAGACACGCGCGAAATACGGATTGGGCCAGGTGGTCCGTCACAAGAAACACCCTTTTCGAGGGGTGATTTTTGACGTGGACCCAGAGTTTTCGAACACAGAAGAATGGTATCAGGCCATTCCGGAAGACAGCCGTCCACGGAAAGAACAGCCGTTCTACCACCTGTTGGCAGAGAACGACCAATCCTTCTATGTTGCTTATGTTTCAGAACAAAATCTGGTTGCAGACTATTCTGGAGAGCCTGTCGAGCACCCGGATATCTCCAACATGTTCGGCCCGTTCGAAGACGGTGCTTACCCTTTGCATTTCCAACTGAACTAGGTTTGGCGAACCGGTCGGCATTGTACTGCCGCTGATCAGTATCCAAGGGCGCACCCATCCTTGCGCGGGTCGCTGGCGCCTTCCAAAACACCGTCTTTTCGGATTCGGATCGCTTGCGCTCCACCGAGCGGCGTTTCTGGAATTTCAATATTGTGGCCGATTTCAGACAATTGTTTCGCCACTTCTTCGGAATAGCCCCGCTCCAGTTTCAGGATATTTCCATCGAAAAAGGCTCGCGGCGCGTTGATGCTTTCCTGTAGCTCCAGCCCAAAGTCCCTAAGGTTCGAAACGAAACGCGCGTGCCCGGTCGGTTGATAAGCACCGCCCATAACGCCGAATGGCATCGTGACACGGTCATTTTCGGTCAACATCCCCGGTATGATCGTGTGCATCGGGCGCTTGCCGCCAGCCAGTTCATTGGGGTGACCCGGCTGAAGCGTGAACCCCGCCCCTCTGTTCTGAAGCAGAATGCCGTATTTCTCGGACGCGATTCCTGATCCAAAGCCATGAAAGATCGAATAGATTAGCGACACAGCCATAAGGTCGCGGTCGACCACTGTAATATAGACCGTGTCCTTGTGAACGGCTTCCGTCAAAGGTGCTGCTGCGGGCATTGCGCATTTTGGGTTAATCAGTGCCGCCAGCCTGACCGCAACATCCATATCAAGAAACCGCTCGGCCCGTGCGACATGATCGGGATCCGCAATGAACCGGTTGCGCGCGTCATAAGCCAGCTTGGTGGCTTCAGCCTCGATATGAACTCGTTCTGCTCCAAATGGATCCATACTGGCCAAGTCGAACTGTTTTAGAATGTTCAGTAACAGGATCGCGGTTGCGCCTTGGCCGTTTGGGGGGTGTTCGACCAGATCAACACCCTTGTAGGCCCCGCGCATGGGCTGCGTTTCAGTACACTTAGTGCGGTGGAAGTCCTCGGCGGTGTGGACACCTCCGAGTGCGGACAGGGCCCGGATCATATCCTCGGCAATGTCTCCAGAATAAAAAGCGTCGCGCCCATGGCTGGCGATCCTGCGCAGGACCTCAGCCTGACCGGGGGCGCGAAAAATCTGCCCGATTGTAGGTATCTGTCCGTTGATCAGATAATGATCACGCGCAGCGCCCTGTAATGTGGCCGCCCCCGTTTTCCAGTCAAATGCAACCCGAGGGGCCACCGGAACGCCAGCATCGGCATAGTGAATTGCGGGTTCCAGAATCGCACCCAGCCCCAAACGCCCTTCGGTTTCTGCAAGGTGACAGAAGGCGTCCACGGCACCGGGAACAGTCACCGCGTCCGGGCCGTTCAACGGTACAGATGACAGACCCTTGTCCCGCAAGGGGTCCGCCCGTGCGGCGGCCGGTGCGCGACCCGATCCGTTCAATGCGTGTATTCGGTTTTCGCCCGCACGGTTGAACAAAACGAAACAATCACCCCCTAACCCTGTCATCTGCGGTTCGCAGATCCCAAGCAGAACTGCACCTGCTATCGCGGCGTCCATGGCGTTACCGCCGCGCTCAAGAATATCGATTGCCACCTTGGCGGCCAGCGGGTGCGACGTTGCGCACATCCCCCGCGTCGCAAAAACTTCCGACCGGCCAGGTTTGTGCAGATCACGCATGGTGGGTTCTTTCTCCTTCAAACAAGGGAAAGCTATTCTCTGATTGCCGGTTGTCCAGTCATTTCAAGGGAGGAGATCCTCGGCGCCGTTCACTGGGTGGGGGCTGTGATAATTGGCGCCGAGGGAAGCTATCTGAGCTACGAGTCACTTTATGGCGGCGATTTGCGGCGCGACAATGTTTCGAAAAAGGCGTTATTGTGGCCAATTTCGGCGGGCTACCCGTTTTTTTCAAAGTTAAATCGCAAGGAAAGTCGATTGCACCCGTCGCGGCGTTCATAACAAATGTCGCTGGTAAGTTGATGAATCAGGAACCAGCCGAACCCGCCTTCGGGCAAATCCTGAATGCGGGTTCCCAGCGGCGCTGGTGTTCCGTCTGGTGGTTCGTAGCCAGGCAATGGATGGCCCGTGTCCGAAATCAGAATGTCCAGCCGGTTTCTGTCCAACCGGCATGTCACCTGAACCCCGGCCGGGGCCACGTCCATGTAGGCATGTTCCACAACGTTGTTGATTGCTTCTGCCAGTGCGATCTTGACGTCGTCCGCCTTGTGCGGCGGCAACCCTCGTTTCGCCAGTCCGGCGCTGAGTTTCGCAATCCCCGCGCTGGCTTCTGTTTCCGTTGCGGGAAAGCTCAGTTCCAAGCAGGTCGCGTTACAAATGGGCTCCACGTTGTCGCACTCCTGCTGTTGTCACCTGTCTGGTTCCGACAGGGCGTCATCCAGTGTTGCAAACAATCTGAAGACTGTATCCATGCGCGTCAGGCGAAAGACCTTTTCCACCACGGGCTGCGGGCCTGCCAGATCGAGTTTTCGGTTCAGACCCAGTTGTTTCATGGAGGCCACGATTGCGCCCAGTCCGCTTGAATCGATGAACTCGACGCCTGACAGGTCCAGAACAACCCGATCGGCGCAGGCCTCGGTTTCTGCGCGCATGTCTTCTTTGAACTGAATGGCCATCGCAGCGTCGATCCGGTCAGAGTGAACCGTGATAATCTGTGTCGTTCCGTCTGATGTGCTGGTCAGCCCCATGGTCCGGCTGCCTCCAATCTGAAAATGAGTCGTAGAAATACGCTAGACGCGAATTCTTACCATTCGGTATTCAAGGGCCGGACGACAGGAGGATTATCCGGATGAGAGATGTTGTTATTGCAGGTGCTGCCAGAACGCCAATGGGTGGTTTTCAGGGCATGTTCGACGGTGTCGCAGCATCCGAGCTTGGCGGCGCAGCGATTCGTGCCGCGTTAAAGCAGGCAGGGGCGCAGACGGTTGACGAGGTGTTGATGGGATGTGTCCTGCCCGCAGGTCAGGGGCAGGCACCGGCGCGCCAGGCGGGTTTCGCGGCGGGTTTAGGCGAGGAGGTTCCTGCCACCACGCTGAACAAGATGTGTGGTTCCGGGATGAAGGCGGCGATGATGGCCTTCGACCAGATCGCATTGGGTCATGCGGACACAATGGTCGCCGGAGGGATGGAGAGCATGACCAACGCGCCCTACCTGCTGCCGAAAATGCGGGGCGGTGCGCGCATCGGTCATGGTCAGGTGATCGACCACATGTTCCTTGACGGGCTGGAAGACGCCTATGACAAGGGCCGCCTGATGGGAACCTTTGCCGAAGACTGCGCCGAGGCGTATCAGTTCACCCGCGAAGCGCAGGATGAATATGCCTTGAAATCCTTGTCCAACGCACTGTCCGCGCAAGAAAGCGGTGCTTTCGACGGCGAGATCGTCCCCGTCACAGTGCGCACGCGAAAGGGTGAGGTTGTACAGACCGTCGACGAGCAACCCAAATCCGCCCGCCCCGAGAAAATTCCGACGCTGAAACCGGCTTTCCGCAAGGACGGGACAGTGACGGCCGCCAATTCCTCGTCAATTTCTGACGGCGCGGCGGCGCTTGTTCTGGCATCGGCTGAAACGGCGGAAGCGCTAGGGCTGACAGTTCTGGCGCGGATTCTGGGGCATGCCAGCCATGCTCAAGAGCCCGGACTTTTCACGACTGCGCCCGTTCCGGCGGCGCAAAAGCTTCTGTCCCGCATCGGTTGGAACAAGGATGATGTCGACCTGTGGGAAGTCAATGAAGCCTTCGCAGTTGTGCCGATGGCTTTCATGCACGAGATGGGATTGCCGCGCGACAAGGTAAACGTAAATGGCGGGGCCTGTGCCTTGGGCCATCCTATCGGCGCATCTGGCGCCCGTATCATGGTCACTTTGCTGAACGCGCTCGAGAAACGAAATCTCAAGCGGGGGGTTGCTGCAATCTGCATTGGCGGCGGTGAAGGAACAGCTATCGCGATCGAACGCATTTGACCCTTCATCTTTTTCGAAATACTCCGGGGGTTCGGGGGCAGCGCCCCCGAGTTTTCCAAGGGGTTCGGGACCTATGACCGTCGATTACAGTTCGCTGGCCAGTACAATTGCAGCATTGACCGAAGGCGAAACCGATCAGATTGCCCTGATGGCCACGGTTGCTTGCGAGGTCCACTATTCTGACGACCGCTTCGACTGGACCGGGTTTTACCGGGTGACAGAACCAGGCTTGCTGAAAATCGGCCCCTACCAGGGTGGGCATGGCTGTCTGGTCATCCCGTTCGCGCGCGGCGTATGTGGCGCCGCAGCGCGCACCGGGCAGGCGCAGCTTGTGCCGGATGTGGATGCGTTTCCGGGTCACATCGCCTGCGCCTCGTCCACCCGGTCCGAACTGGTTCTGCCGGTCCGGAACGCAGCGGGCGAGTTGATTGCAGTTTTCGACATCGACAGCAATCAACCCGATGCGTTCTCAACCGAAGACGCGGATAACCTGTCCGCGATCCTGTCAAAGACCTTCGCACAAGTCTGATTGAAACTAAGGTGGTACAGGGCGCGTCTGCCGATTTCTTCATTTCGATCTCACTCGGAGCCTGATAAAACCGGAAAATCCGAACCGTATTGGATTAACCATGGTCCCAGGCCATTTCCGAACTTCGCGCCTTTCGGTCAGCGACTGGAAGGTTGAACTCGCCGATCCGCGATTGCGAGGTCGGCTTGAAGATGATCTGGCAGCGCTTCTGACCCCTGAGGTCCTGAAACACCTGCCGCCGTCGATGCAGTTGCAGGGTCGGGGAATTTCGAGCTGGATTGATGACAGACGTGCTGAAAGCAATATTCTGCTTGCGCGCCAAAACCACGGTAACCACCTTATTGGCCTATTCGTGTTGGCCATGAGTTCAGAGGCCGATTCAATTCCAAACCTTCACATCGGCTATCTGATTGCAGAATCCGCCTGGGGGAATGGTTACGCCTCCGAGATGCTGCAAGGCCTGCGGGACGCATTGGCGCCTGGGCCTGACATACGCCTCATCGCCGGGGTTGGGCGCGACAATCCGGCCTCAGCCCGCGTTCTGCAAAAAACAGGCTTTACGCTTTGGCCGGAGCGCGCCTCAGAAACCGCCGATATTTATGTTTGCCATATCAGCTGAGTGACCGAACCGTCAGGGCATAGCCACCCGGAATACGGGCTTGCGTGAAAAAATGCTTGGAAATTTCACGGAATCGAGTCATCGTGAAAAACGAGGTGAAATTTTCACGATCGTTGGAGCCATCCTTGAACAGCCACGCCCCACAAAGTGCGACACTTGGTGCAGATATCCGCGCGCTGCGCAAGGCGCGTGGATTGACGCTGAGTGATATCGCGATCCGGTTGGACAGGTCTGTGGGCTGGCTCAGCCAGGTTGAACGTGACATATCCGAGCCGTCGATTTCGGACCTCAGGCAGATCGCCGAATGCCTTGGCGTACCCATGTCGATGTTGTTTGCGCATTCGGCGGCACCGGCGGACGAGCAGGGATATGTCGTGCGTGCCGGCTCGCGCCGCCCCATGGGGTCGGGCGAGGAAGGGTTGATCGAAGAGCTGCTCTCGCCGGATCTGACCGATGATTTCGAAATGGTACATTCCACCTTCAAACCCAACTCGCAGATGCAGACACCGGCCAATCGCCCGACACAGGAAGTCGGATACATGATCTCGGGCAGGCTGGACCTGACAATCGGGTCGCGCGCGTTCACGGTTGGGCCGGGTGACAGCTTTCGGATCCGACATGAACCCTATCAATGGGCCAACCCTTATGATGAGCCCGCTGTGGCCATCTGGGTCATCGCCCCGCCGGTTTACTGATGTCGTTCGAAGCCTGGGCCATATTCGCGTTGTTCTGGGTGGTTTTCGTGACCACCCCGGGCCCGAACGCGGTTAATTGCATCTCGAACGGGATGAGTTTGCCGTTTCCAAAGGCAATGCTGGGCGTATTGGCTATTCTCACACAGGCGAGCGCCTTTCTGATCCTGTCTGCGCTGGGCGTGACCGCCCTGATCGCGGCATCGCCGACCGGGTTCTTCGTCGCCAAGCTGATTGGTGCGGGGTTTTTGATCTGGTTGGGCATTCGCGGCTGGATGAATGCGACAAAACCCGCACCAGCCTCCGAGCGTCCGGCACGACATGTCTATCTGCACGCGCTTGCAGTGGCCACGATCAATCCCAAAAGCGTCGCCGGATACCTGGCCGCGTTTTCGCAGTTCGTTCAGCCCGAGGTCCCGATCTGGCAGCAGATGGGGGTTATCATGCCGACCGCGCTGGTCATCACCACACTCAGCTACACCGGCTTTACGGCGCTGGGTGCCTTGATGGGCAAGGCAGCGCTGGGCGCCGTGTTCAATATCTGGGTGCGCCGTATCATGGCGGCTTGTTTTGTCATCTACGGTGTGTTGTTGGGAACCAGCACCACACCCGCAACAAAGGGGTAGTCAGATGCATAAGGGATCCTGCCTTTGCGGCTCGGTCGCGTTCACGATCAACGGAGACATGTCGCCGCCTTCGGTCTGCCATTGCGGACAATGCCGCAAACAGTCGGGCCATGTCTGGGCTTCGGCTTCGACCCGTCAGGACAACCTGAGCTTCTCTGCCAGCGACACGCTCAGCTGGTATCGCGCGTCTGACATCGCCCGGCGCGGATTTTGCAGCAGCTGTGGCTCGTTCCTCTTCTGGCAACACAACCAAGAGGACACGATTTCGATTTCCATGGGCGCGCTGGACGCACCCACAGGTTTAAAGCTCTCAAAGCACATCTTCGTGGCTGACAAGGGCGACTATTACGACATTACGGACGATCTGCCTCAAGAGGCACAGTAACAAGGATCAAAACGCATGAGTGATTTTCCAACAAAAGCCCGCGTGGTCATTATCGGAGGCGGTGTGGTGGGGGCTTCCTCGCTGTATCACCTTGCCAAGAAAGGCTGGACCGATTGTGTTCTGCTGGAAAAGAACGAACTGACTGCCGGGTCGACCTGGCATGCTGCAGGGAACGTTCCGACCTTCTCGACCTCATGGGCGATCATGAACATGCAGCGCTACTCGACCGAGCTGTATGCGCGTCTGGGCGAGGAAGTCGATTACCCGATGAACTACCACCAGACCGGTTCGATCCGACTGGCGCATTCGAAAGAACGTGTGCAGGAATTCGAGCGCGCCATGGCGATGGGCCGTTATCAGGGGATCCCGATGGAAATGTGGACCCCGGAAGAAGCGAAAGAGCGTTATCCCTTCCTGGAAACGCATGACCTTGAAGGTGTTCTCTACGATCCGACGGATGGCGACATCGATCCGGCGCAACTGACCCAGGCGCTGGCCAAGGGCGCACGCGATATGGGGCAGAAGATCATCCGTTTCTGCCCGGCGACTGGCGTGACGCAGCATGATGACGGCACCTGGACCGTGCACACGGACAAAGGCGATATAGCCTGTGACTATGTTGTGAACGCAGCCGGGTATTATGCACAGCGCGTGGGCGAATGGTTCAAGCCCTTCGGTGGCCGCACCGTTCCGGCAATGGTCATGAGTCACCAGTACCTGCTGACCGATGAAATCCCCGAGATCGAAGCATGGACCAAGCAAAGCGGTGCCAAGCTGCCGCTGCTGCGTGATGTGGATGTCTCGTACTACCTGCGGCAGGAAAAGAACGGCTTCAACCTTGGTCCTTACGAGCCCAACTGCAAGGGCCACTGGATGACCGAAGACGATCCGATGCCGGATGATTTCAGCTTTCAATTGTGGAATGACGATCTGGACCGCATCGAAGATATCGTCACCGATGCGATGGAGCGGGTGCCGCTGATGGCAACCTCGGGCGTTGGACGCGTCATCAACGGGCCGATCCCTTACGCGCCTGACGGGCTGCCTTTGATCGGCCCGATGCCCGGCGTCAAGAACGCGTTCGAAGCACATACTTTCACGTTTGGCATCGCGCAGGGCGGTGGCGCAGGCAAGGTTCTGGCCGAGTGGGTCGTTGATGGCGCGACCGAATGGGATATGTGGGCCGTCGATCCGCGCCGCTATACCGATTACACCGATCAGGATTATTGCAACCAGAAAGGCATGGAAGTTTATGGCAACGAATATGCCATGCACTTCCCGCACCATGAATGGCCTGCCGCACGAGACAAGAAGCTGTCGCCCGTGCATGACAAGGTGATCGCGCACGGCGGTGTCATGGGGGCCTATAGCGGCTGGGAACGCGCCAACTGGTTTGCACAGCCCGGCGATGACACCTCGCTGGACGCGACCCATACTTGGGGTCGGTCCGGACCGTGGGAACAGCGGATCAAGGAAGAATGTGAGGCCGTGCGCGATCATTGTGGCGTGTTGGACCTGCCGGGCTTCTCGCGGTTCAAAATACAGGGGCCGGGTGCTGATGAATGGCTGCGCGGTCTGGTTGCAGGGGCATTGCCCAAGATTGGTCGGGTTGGGCTGGTTTACTTCGCAGATGACCGCGGGCGTATCCTGACCGAAATGTCGGTCACGCGCGAGGCCGAAGACCTGTTCGTTCTGGTCACTGCAGCGACCGCGCAATGGCATGACCGTGAATGGCTTGAGCGTCACATACCTGCCGATGCCGAGTTCACGCTGGAAGACTGGACAACGCGGATGAGCACGCTGATCGTTACCGGGCCTCGATCTCGGGACATTCTCAGCAAAGTTACCGAGGCCGATCTGACCTTGCCGTGGCTCAGCTTTCAGGAAAGCGAAACCAAAGGCGGATGGGTCGCTCTGCTGCGTGTCTCATTCGCTGGTGAGCTGGGCTGGGAAGTTCACGCTGAAAATGCGGATATGCCTGCGATCTACGACGCGATCATCGATGCCGGTGCCAAGCCGTTCGGGATGTATGCGCTGAACTCGCTGCGGATCGAAAAGGGGTACCGCGCCTGGAAGGGCGATCTGTCGACCGACTATTCCCTGCTTGAAGGCGGGTTGGAGCGGTTCGTCAAACTGGACAAACCGCAGGACTTCCCTGGCAAGGCCGCAATCCTGAACGAAAAGCAGCAAGGCGTGAAAAAGTCCTTCGTCACCCTGACTGTTGATGCGGGCGATTGCGACGCGCCGTATATGTCCTGCATCTGGCATGGCGATGAGATCGTGGGCGAAACCACATCCGGCGCATGGGGCTACCGTGTTGGTAAATCCATCGCGCTGGGCATGATCCGGGCCGAGCTTGCCAATCCGGGAACTGAGCTTGAGGTCGAAATCTACGGCCAGAAATGCCGCGCCGTTGTAGAGCTGGACCAGCCGCTCTGGGACCCCGAGAACGAGCGGTTGCGCGCGTGACGCTTCCGGCGACCATGTCCGGCGTCTATCTGACCGGCCATGGCGGGCCAGAGGCGCTGGAATGGCGTGACGATATCCCTGTCCCGGCCCCTGGGCCAGGGCAGGTGCTTGTTCGGGTCGCTGCAGCAGGCGTGAATAACACGGACATCAACACGCGGGTCGGCTGGTATTCATCGGATGTCACCGGTGCGACGGATGCCGTCGATCAGGATATTGAAGCCGGCGGATGGGGTGGCGCACTGAACTTTCCCCGCATTCAGGGGGGCGATCTGTGCGGGATCGTTGAAAAGGTTGGGCCAAACTCGGGGTTCAAAAAGGGCCAGCGCGTGACTTGCCCGATCAACCTGCCGCGTCCGCGCCCCGGCAGCCCTCAGGGCTTTATTGCGCTCGGGTCTGAGATTGATGGCGCTTTTGCCCAATACTGTCTGGTTGAAGCAAATGACCTTTATGACGCAAGTACATCGCCCCTGTCAGACGTGGAAATTGCGGCCATTCCATGTGCCTTTGGTACTGCCGAAAACCTGCTGACGCGCGCGGGCGTGACGGCAGGGCAAAAGGTTCTGATCACCGGCGCGTCAGGCGGCGTTGGTCTGGCGGCGGTGCAGCTTGCTGCGCTGCGCGGAGCGTCGGTTTGGGGTGTGACGGCGGCAGCGAAGGCAGAGGTCGTCAAATCCCAAGGCGCGTTGGGCACATTTGGCCGGGATGAGCTGCCGCCGCAGGATATGTTCGACGCGGTTATAGATGTGGTGGGCGGGCCCGCATGGGCATCGCTGATCCTTGCCCTGAAACCCGGCGGGCACTACGCCGTTTCGGGGGCAATTGCCGGCCCGATTGTCGAGGCTGATCTGCGAGACATCTATTTGCGCGATATCACCATCCACGGCTGCACGCATCAGGCGCCCGAAGTCTTTGGCCGCCTTGTGGAGTTGATGAATACCGGACGGATCAAACCACTGGTTTCCCGAACCTACCCGTTGAAGGATATCGCCCGCGCACAGGCTGATTTTCAGGCAAAGACCCTTCCGGGTAAACTCGTGCTGCTGCCTTAAGGAGCAAGGACATGACAAAGATCACTCTGTTGGACGGTTCAATCGGACAGGAACTGGTCAAACGCAGCGGAGACCGGGCGACGCCGCTATGGTCCACACGTGTGATGATCGACCACCCTGATCTGGTCGGCGCGGTGCATGGCGACTACTTCCGCAGTGGTGCCACGGTTGCGACCACCAATACCTACGCCGTCCACCGCTCACGCCTTGTACGGGTGGGGATGGAGGACCAGATGCCCGCCCTTGTCGACACTGCCCTGACACAGGCCGAACGTGCCCGTATTTCGACCGGGGGGCGGATCGCCGGGTCTCTGGGGCCGCTTCTGGCATCTTACCGACCCGACCTGAACCCGGACCCGGCAGACGCGGCGGAAAAGTTTGCTGAACTTGTAGCTTTGATGGCTGCGCGCGTCGATCTGTTTCTGATCGAGACAGTGTCCTCGGTGCAGGAGGCCGAGGGCGCGCTGCGTGGAACGACCGGATGTGGCAAACCGGTCTGGCTGTCATTCACGGTCAATGACGACGATGGCCGTCGCCTCAGGTCCGGCGAACCACTAAGGGATGTCGCGCCTTTGGTAGAAGAGTTTTCGCCTGACGCGCTGCTGATCAATTGTTCGCGCCCCGAAGCGATCCCGGCTGCTCTGGAAATCCTGTCCACTATGAACAAGCCCTATGGTGCTTACGCCAACGGCTTTACACATATTTCAGATGAGTTTCTAAAGGACGCGCCGACAGTGGATGCGTTGGATCAACGCCATGATCTTGGTCCCGATGCTTATGCGGATCACGTCATGCGTTGGGTCGATCAGGGGGCCACGATTGTCGGCGGGTGCTGCGAAATTGGCCCGGACCACATCGAAGCGCTGGCCAACCGGTTGCGTGCTGCCGGGCACGAGATCGTCTAAGGTGACAGCGATGAGGAAAGTTGCTTCTGATTCACCGCAGGCGATACAGCAACATTTCGATATTCTGGTCGCACCCGGATTTGTGCTGCTTGAACTGGCCTCATTGGTCGAGGTTCTCAGGCTGGCAAATCGTGTGTGTCCGAAGCCGCCGTTCACTTTTGCCTATCGGTCGCTCAATGGTGGCCCGATCTCCAGCAGCAGCGACGCGGTGGTGCAAACGGAACGCGTGCAGCCGCAACCCAAGGCGAATTATCTTTTTGTGATCGGCAATTCTGACCCGGATCACCCGGACTTGTCTTTGGGGCGGGTGGTGTCGGACTATACTTTCCGCGATGCCAAGGTGTTTCTGCTGGCGGAAGCGGCCAGCCGGTATATCGACGAACAGGGTTCAGATGATTTGGCAACTCACTGGGAAAACGCCTCGTTCCTGCGGGAACGCGGGGCCCGGTTTGAAGCCAAGCTGTCGATTGCAACCGAACAGGGCGCCGTTGTGACCTGTGCCGGAATGGAGGCGACAACAGATGTCGCGCTGGCAGTAATCGGTCGCCATATCTCGGGGCCTGCAAAGATGACCGTGGCGGACATCATGCTGCATGAAAACATCCGGGATTTCGCCTCGATGCAGCCTTTCTCGGGGGTAAAGTTGACGGCGACCGGAGATGTGAAGCTGGATCAGTGCATCAAGCTCATGCAGGCCAATATCGAAGACCCTCTGCCGATCAATCAGATCGTCGATTCGCTGCAACTGTCGAACCGCTCGCTTGAGCGTAAGTTCAAAACCTTCTTTGGCACCACACCCAACGGATTCTATCGCGAAATGCGGCTGGCCAAGGCCAACAACCTGCTTTTGAACACCACTATGAGCGTTCGCGAAATCGGGTTGGCCTGCGGTTTTCCGAACGGGTTTTCCTCTGTTTACAAAAGCTTCTTCGGCGTCACTCCCTTTGTCGTTCGGCGGGAAAAGCGGGCCGCGACACATCGGTGAAAAATGCGGATCTTGTGACGTTTTTGGTGCATTTATTGTCGATCTTCCGTGGCAGTTTACGCCTAACCTGACACAGCGGAGATTTCAGGATGGTTGATCTTCCCAGCAAGGCCCGAGTGGTCATCATCGGTGGCGGCGTCATCGGATGTTCGGTCGCGTATCATCTGACCAAGAAGGGCTGGACCGATGTTGTTCTGCTTGAGCGCAAGCAACTGACCAGCGGCACCACCTGGCATGCGGCGGGTCTGATCGGGCAACTGCGCGCGTCTTCCAACATGACCAAACTGGCGCGCTATTCCGCCGAACTTTATCTGGGCCTTGAGGAAGAGACCGGCGTCGCCACCGGCCTCCGTCAGGTCGGGTCCGTTTCGGTTGCCCTGACAAGTGAGCGGTTGGAAGAGCTTCACCGAAATGCGGCAATGGCCCGCGCTTTTGGCGTTCCGGTCGAAGAGCTTTCTCCGACTGAAGTCAAAGAGCGATATGAGCACATCAACCTCGACGGCGTGGCAGGTGGCGTCTGGTTGCCAACCGATGGCCAGGCGGATCCTGCTAATATTGCCTTGGCGTTGGCCAAGGGTGCGCGTCAACGCGGTGGGGTGATCAAGGAACGGGTGAAGGTGACCGGGATTTCCCGGCGCGGACGGCGTGCAACCGGTGTCGACTGGGTCAGTGATGATGGGCAAACCCAAGGGCATATCGCCTGCGATATGGTTGTTAACTGCGCGGGAATGTGGGGACACGAGGTAGGCAAGATGGCCGGCGTGAATGTGCCGCTGCACGCCTGCGAACATTTCTATATCGTCTCTGAACCCATTGAAGGGTTGAGCCAAATGCCGGTTCTGCGGGTGCCAGATGAATGTGCCTACTACAAGGAAGACGCGGGCAAAATGATGTTGGGCGCATTCGAGCCCAATGCCAAACCCTGGGCCATGAACGGTATTCCCGACAACTTCGAGTTCGACCAACTGCCCGAGGATTTCGATCACTTCGAACCGATCCTCGAAGCGGCGTGCAACCGGATGCCAATGCTGTCCGAGGCGGGTATTCACACCTTCTTCAACGGCCCCGAATCCTTTACTCCCGACGACGCCTATCACCTGGGTCTGGCGCCCGAGATGGACAATTTTTGGGTCGCGGCCGGGTTCAACTCGATCGGTATCCAGTCCGCCGGTGGCGCGGGCATGTCGCTGGCCGAGTGGATGGATACAGGTGAAAAGCCCTTTGATCTGGGCGACGTGGATATCGGTCGGATGCAGCCGTTTCAGGGTAATAAGAAGTACCTATTTGAACGCTCAAAAGAAACGTTGGGATTGCTCTACGCCGACCACTACCCCTATCGCCAGAAAGCCACCGCACGGGGCGTGCGCCGAACCCCGTTTCACCATCACCTGAAAGAACAGGGCGCCGTATTTGGTGAACTCGCAGGTTGGGAACGGGCCAATTGGTACGCGAATGAAGGGCAAGAGCGCGAATACCAGTACAGCTGGAAGCGCCAGAACTGGTTCGAGAATTCCGCTGCCGAGCACAGAGCCGTGCGCGAGAATGTGGGCATGTATGACATGTCTTCCTTCGGCAAGATTCGCGTGGAAGGCCCTGATGCCGAAGAGTTCATGAACTACATCGGCGGGGGTGACTACTCGGTCCCTGTCGGCAAGATCGTCTATACGCAGTTTTTGAACCGCACAGGCGGGATCGAAGCAGACGTCACCGTGACCCGCCTGACCGAAACCGCCTATCTGGTCGTGACCCCCGCAGCCACACGCTTGGCGGATCAGACATGGATGATGCGCCATGTCGGGGATTTCAACGTGGTCATTACAGATGTCACAGCGGGTGAAGGCGTTCTCGCTGTCATGGGTCCAAACGCCCGGGCTCTGATGGAAAAGGTCTCGCCCAACGACTTCACAAACGCGACCAACCCCTTCGGTACGGCACAGCAGATCGAGATCGGAATGGGCCTGGCCCGTGCACATCGCGTGACCTATGTGGGTGAGCTTGGATGGGAAATCTATGTTTCCTCAGACATGGCGGGCCACGTCTTTGAGACGCTGCATGAGGCTGGTCGGGACATGGGGCTGAAGCTGTGTGGTATGCACATGATGGACAGCTGCCGGATCGAAAAAGGTTTCCGCCACTTCGGCCATGATATCACCTGTGAAGATCACGTGGTTGATGCTGGTCTTGGCTTTGCCGTCAAGGTGGACAAGGGCTGCGACTTCATCGGCCGCGAGGCGGTGATCGCGCGCAAGGAAACCGGCCCGAAATCGCGCCTGGTGCAGTTCCGTCTGACCGACCCTGAACCGCTGTTGTTCCACAACGAGCCGATTGTGCGTGATGGCGAATATGTCGGCTACCTGAGTTCCGGCAATTACGGTCATAGCCTCGGCGGTGCCATCGGATTGGGCTATGTGCCGTGCGAAGGTGAAAAGGCCGCGGACGTTTTGGGTTCAACCTATGAGATCGATGTTTGCGGCGTGAAGGTCAAAGCCGAAGCATCGCTAAAACCGATGTATGACCCGAAATCTGAACGGGTGAAGGTCTGACAGACAGGGCAGGGGGCTCTGCCCCCACCGCCCGTGCCGGGCGACTCCCCCGGGATATTTGGAGCCAGGTGAAGCAAGAGATACGCACTTCATCTGGCCTAAAATATCCCGGAGCGCGAGGCAGCGCCTCGCATTTTTGGCGGCAATAGCTGCGGTCAGCTAACATATCACAAATGTTTATGTGACACTTCACTGTTTTCAGAGTTTTCAATCCGTTCAGTTCTGCCGTAAACGAAACCGGTATCAACCGGAGAGCCTTCGTGACAGCCTCGCCTTTATCACCTCAGAATGCAGACACGCCCAAAGGTTTGGCTTTGGCTGTCACGGCGTATGTCCTGTGGGGATTTCTGCCTCTTTACATGAAGGCGATGGATCACATAGGACCGGTCGAGGTGGTGGCGCATCGGATTATCTGGTCTGTTCCGGTTGCAGGTTTGCTGCTGGTCGCGCTGGGGCGCACCCGGGATTTGAAGGCGGCACTTGGCAATCCCCGGATGCTGGCCATGGCGGCTTTGACGGCGGCGCTGATTTCCGTGAACTGGGCGATCTATGTTTGGGCGATCTCGACGGGGCACGCGCTGGACGCGGCGTTGGGGTATTACATCAATCCGCTGTTCAGTATCGCGTTAGGCGCGATTTTGCTGCGTGAGCCCCTGACGCGGACCCAATTGTTTGCGGTGGGGCTTGCCGCGCTGGGCGTTCTTGTGCTTGTGCTTGAGGCTGGGCGACTTCCCTGGGCGGCGCTGGGTTTGATGGTCAGTTGGGGTTTCTATGCATTCTTTAAGAGATCCCTTCCAATTGGTCCCAACCAGGGTTTTCTGCTTGAGGTCCTGATCCTTTTGATCCCGGCCCTGGCCTATGTCACCTGGCTGGGTGTGCAAGGCGCAGGTCATTTTGGCGTAGCGATGTCTGATACCCTGCTGTTGTCCTGCGCCGGTATCGTCACGGCGGTGCCATTGCTGGTCTATGCGAACGGAGCCAAGCTGGTGCGCCTGTCGACCATGGGCATCCTGCAATACATTGCGCCGACTATGATTTTCACTACAGCCATCACTCTGTTTGGTGAGAAGATCGACACCGGACGCATGATCGCATTCCCCCTGATCTGGGTGGCTTTGGTCATTTACTCGATCCCATTGATCCGGCAGGCGCGGGCTCAGGCCTGAAGCAACAGGCGTGATGCAGCATCTGCCCACAGCGCATAGGCCCGCGGGCTTGGGTGATAGCCGTCCGGTGCCGCCAGGGCCGGGTCGTCGGGCAGATCAAGCTTCAGGTGCTCCACATGGGAATGGACGGAAACAACCTGTTGCAACGCGTTATCCAGCCGTGCAGCCTGACGGCCAAGCACCCAGGCCAATGGGTGTGGCAGGGCCGGAAACCTGTGCATTTGTGGAACGCCGGTGATGATTATGCGCCGCGCCTTCAGTTCGTTTGACAGGATGTTAATAAGCTGAGCCTGACGTTCCGAAAATGTGCGGCAGGAGACGGCGCAGGTGACGTCATTCACCCCCAAAGCCGTGACCACCGCATCGAATTCTCCCTTTATGCCCCTCAGACGTTCAATTGTGTCCAGCGTCGTGTGCCCTGTAGTGGCCTCAAGTTGCCATTCAACCGTGTGGTGTCTGGCCAACCGGTCCACAAGCTGTCCCGACAAGGCCTGTGCCTGAGTTCCCGCGCCCACTCCGGCCGCCGAGCTGTCACCAGTGATCAGCAGACGCAGGCGGGGCCCACGCCCTGTTCGGCCCTCTCTCGGGCCAGTGGGCTCCGGCAAAAGCCGGGCGTTGCGGCGCACCAAAAGCGCTTGCGTGGCCAGAACGGGCAGCAAGGGCACACGTAGTACCTGGTCGGGTGCTATCAGGGCGCGCATCATCAAGTCACGTCAGGGCGTTTTTGAATTCCAGAAAACGAGCGTCAGTCATCACGCGCGCCATCATCGCCTCGCGTAAAGCGCCGACTGTTTTGTAGGGGCGCATGGCGACTTCGAAGATTTGGATCAAACCGGCCTCGTTCAGTGTAATGAGGTCAACGCCAATGCCGTCCAAATCTCCAATCTTGCATTGAAATTCCAGCGCCCAATCGTTGCCGGCGCCCATGACCCGGCGATACCGGAAGTCGGAAAAGACCTGCCCGACATGGCCAAGAACGGCAGCCACAGGTGCGCGCCCGGTCCAGGTGCTGTAATAGGTTGGTGGCAGGAACTGCACATCTTCGGCCAACAGATCGTGAATCAGCGCCTCATCGCCCTTGGCGACAACCTCTTGCAGTCGTTCAATTGTCGGGTGCATGTCCTATCCTCCTGCGCAGAAGTTCACCGAACATGACCGGGCGCGCAAGGACGACGTTGCGGGAAGAGGCGTGCTGAGATAGGCAGGCCCGCATGAGCGAAACCTATGCCCCCCCGCAAACCGCGCTGGACGTGCTGCACGAAGATGCGCAGCTGATTGTGGTGAACAAACCGTCGGGTCTGCTTTCCGTACCGGGGCGGGGCGAGCATCTGGCTGATTGCCTTCTGACACGCGTGCAGGCGGCTTTCCCTCAGGCGCTGCTTGTGCATCGACTGGACCGGGACACATCAGGTGTCATGGTATTTGCCCAAACGCCCCATGCGCAACGGCATCTGAGTATGCAGTTCGAAAAGCGGCAGACCCGGAAAACCTATATTGCCCGTGTCTGGGGGCGGATGGAGCCAAAGACCGGCACCGTTGACCTGCCGTTGATCGTGGACTGGCCCAACCGACCCAGACAAATGGTGTGTCATGATACGGGCAAACCTGCTGTCACCGATTGGCGCGTTGTGAAACATGAGGGTGAAACCTCTCGCGTGCGTATGTTTCCCAAAACCGGGCGGTCTCATCAGTTGCGCGTTCATATGCAGGCATTGGGTCACCCGATTCTGGGCGATCCATTCTATGCAACAGGTGCGGCAAGGGAATTTCCCAGATTGATGCTGCATTCCGAAGAACTGCGCCTGAAGCATCCCGAGGGCGGTCATTCGATGAAGTTTCGCGCCCATCCCGATTTCTGACCTCAGACAATTCCGGCCCACAGCATCTTCAGGTTGCCCAGCGAAATACGTCTTGTTCGTTTCGTGGAAACCGGCTGGCGGCAATGGCGCTCCTGCGCGAGCTCACGTTCAATCTCGAAGGCACGCAGTGTGTGATCCTGTGACCATTGGCCAAGTTTCAATGTCATCATGATGTGGTTGTCGAGGTGCGGCATTTCTTGGCTCCTTGTGTGATATCCACCCATTGTCGCCCTTCACTGCTGACAGCATGGTGTCAGTGGGGTGTGCTAGGGTGTCAGCAGAGTGTCAGGAGAATGCGATGCGCCGTTCGACCCGTTTGTTCGAAATCATCCAGATTCTGCGGGCCGCAAGTGCGCCGGTCACGGCAGAAGCACTGGCCACCCGGCTGGAGGTGTCCATCCGCACTGTCTATCGTGACATTGCCGAATTGCAGGCCCAGCGAACACCCATCGAAGGTGAGGCCGGTGTCGGTTACATGATGCGGCGCGGTTACGATTTGCCACCGCTGAATTTCGACGCGGAAGAGGTTGAGGCCCTGTGGGTTGGCCTTTCTCTTCTGGCGCGCACCGGCGACAGCCACCTGCAGCGGGCCGCCAGTCGGATCTGTCAGAAGATCGATGCTCTGCATAGCCCGACCGATTGGTTGCAGGTTTCACCCTGGGGGGCTCCGGCGGATGATCCCGACAAAGGGTGTGTTTCTGTTTCGCATTATCGCGAAGCTATTCGGGCAGAACGGAAAATCCGTATCACCTATATAGACGGCGAAGGCGAACAAACCATCCGCGTGGTGCGCCCGCTGGCGCTGATCTATCATGTCGAATGCACGTTGCTGGCAGGGTGGTGCGAGATGCGAAACGGCTTTCGCCATTTCAGAACTGATCGCATCTGGTCCAGTGAATACACTGACGAAGGATTTCTGGGGCAGGGTAAATCTTTGCGCGATCTCTGGCAGGAGCAACAGCACGCGGGCACCTTTGCGGAACCGGTATGAGTGGCCTTTGGCGGGTATTCGCCTATTTCACCGCATTGTTGCTTGAGCCTGTGAGCAAGCGCAGTGATATACTGGGTGAAATGGATCAAGCCCGAAGAACGGGTACCGGAGCAGAAGGTGATATCATGACGATTTCAAAGTTTTTCCTGGCGACAGGCTTGTGTTCAATCATGGCCGTGACGGCCTGTACCGATCCGGGCACCCTGACCGTGCAGAACGACCCCAATAAAAATACCAAGCAGGGTGCGGTTCTGGGGGGGCTTATCGGTGCGGGTGTCGGCGCGATCGCCAATAATTCGAACCCGGGTCTTGGGGCGCTGGCTGGTGCCGCCATTGGTGCCACAGGTGGCGGTCTGATCGGCAACCAGTTGGACAAGCAGGCTGCGGAATTGCGTCAGCAACTGGCAAATGACGGGATTACCATCGTCAATGCGGGTGACCGGCTGATCGTGACTGTCCCGAATGACATTACGTTTGACACGGACAGCTCGACCGTGCGTCCGGCGCTGCGGGCGGATCTGGTGAAAGTGGGCCAAAACCTTGTCAACTATCCCAACTCGAACGTGCAGATCATCGGTCATACCGACAGCGATGGTGACGCGTCTTATAATCAGGGATTGTCCGAGCGTCGCGCAAACGCGGTCGCGGATATCCTGCAGGCCAATGGTGTCAGCTACAGCCGTATCAGAACCTACGGTCAGGGTGAAAACAACCCGGTCGCGTCCAACCTGACGCCGCAAGGAAAAGCGCAAAACCGTCGGGTTGAGATTGTCGTCGTCCCCAGCGGAAACGCGTGATCCTGAAACGCAGGACCGGTCTGGCCGGCCCCTGTTGCGCAATGACTGTGCGTCAATGGGGGTTTGGTCAGGGTCAATCTCGGTCTAACTATTGGGAAACACTGAAACGGAGTTGTCCCTGATGTCTCAACCGACCCTGCTTGGCCTGTCCGGCTCCCTGCGCAAGGACGCGACGAACCGCAAGCTGCTGCGCGAAGCGGCCCGGTTGTTCGACCCTGTCAGCTATGCCGAAGCAGACCTGAACCTGCCGCTTTATGATGGCGACCTGGAGGATGCCGAAGGGATACCGGCATCTGTTCAGATGCTGGCCGACCAGATCGGGCAGGCGGATGCGGTGATCATCTCGACGCCCGAGTACAACAAAGGGCCTTCGGGAGTTCTGAAAAACGCACTGGACTGGGTCAGCCGGACGAAAGGCAATCCATGGGCGGGCAAGCCGGTCGCCGTGATGTCGGCCGCGGGTGGCCGCGCGGGTGGGGAAAGGGCGCAGATGATCCTGCGCGCCTGCATGGTACCCTTTCAGCCCCGCATCTTGCAGGGTCCGGAAATCCACCTCGCCGACAGTTCGAATGAGTTCGACGATCAGGGAAGGTTGTTGTCCGAGCGATATGAAAATTCACTGCACATGCTGATGCAGAAACTCAGGGCCGAGGCCGGTTTCTGAGCTTGGACTGCCCATATGTTGGAACAGCGTCAAAGCGATATCCTTGACCCGGCCCGTGCCGCGTCGTTTCAGGTTGCGTTGGGCTCTGAGCCAACTATTGCCAAAGGCTCAACTCTGCCGCCATTCTTCCATCAACTCTATTTCTGGGCGCCGCAACCACCTGCCGCGCTTGGGCGGGATGGGCATCCCAAGGTGGGTGGCCTGATCCCGGATATGGGATTGCCCCGCAGAATGTGGGCCGGTGGGCAATTGGAATTTCATGCACCGCTGATCGCGGGTGTCCCTGCTGACAGGACATCGGTTCTTGAAAACCAAAGCGCAAAAGCGGGGCGGTCCGGCCCGTTGGGTTTTGTCACGTTGCGGCACGAGATACGGCAAGGCGGCCAACTTTGTCTGACCGAGTGGCAGGATCTTGTTTATCGTGAAGACCCCGCACCGGGTGTGATGACTCCGGCGCCGCCCCAATCGCGCACGGATGAAACGGATATCCGCGCGGTCGAGTTTAATTCCACCCTGCTGTTTCGCTATTCGGCGCTGACCTTCAACGGCCATCGCATTCACTACGATCTGGACTATGCGCGTGATGTGGAAGGATATGCAGGGCTGGTTGTGCACGGGCCACTTCTGGCGCAGCTTCTGATGCTGTTTGCAGTTGATCTTGGCGGACCACTCAAGTCGTTTTCTTTCCGTGCGACCTCACCGTTGATGCATTTCGAGACTGCACAGCTGTGCCGGAACGGTCAGGACATGTGGGTGCGCGGCCCGGACGGGCGGCAATGCATGAAGGCTATGGCCCTATTACAGTGAGACTTCGGGGCGGAAGTCATCGGGGATCGAATCCCGGTCCTCCAGCATCAGATCGGCCATAACCTCGGCAACTTTCGGAGCCATGCCAAAGCCGATCTTGAAGCCGCCATTGGCGATGAACTGGCCCTGGTGCAATGGATGCAGGCCCAACATCGGGGCGCGGCTTTTGCTGCGGGGGCGCACCCCGGCCCAACGTTCGATCACCTCGGCCCCGTGCAAAAGCGGCAGCGCACGCGTGGCTCGGTCTATGACATCGTTCAAAGCACTGTCTGTGCTGGTCGAGTCGTCGTAGTCCCGTTCGGACGTTGATCCGATTGCAAGCGTCCCGTCCGCATGCGGCACGATATGGACCGCATCCGCGAATAGCTGTGGCATCTCTCCTGCATCAAAGCGCAACAGGGCGGCCTGACCTTTGACACCGTTTCCGACGGTCTTTCCGTAGGCGTCGTTCAGTTCCAGTAATCCTGCAAGGCCCGTGGCGTGGACAACCTGCCCCCTGTCGTCTGCGTTTGCGACAACGTGAACACCCATGACCTCAAGGGCTGCAACCAGCGCGGCGCAGGCCCGCCGGGGATGCATGCGCGCCGTCAGCGTATCGCGAATGACAAAGCCTGTGGGGCTGGGCGGGCACCACGATCCGGCCTGCGATGTGCTGATCACCCGCCATTCTGCCTGCCCCTGCCAAAGCTGATCGGCTGAACCTTCGCGCTGCCGGGCCAGATCCAGGCTTCGGGTATCAGGAATGGGTTGAAGACGGCCCAGCCGCCCGTAGCCGGGAGAAACGCCGCCGGTACCCTCGACCTGTTGCCAAAAGGGTTCGGCCATGATCAGGCTGTCGAATTGAAAAGCTTTCTTGGCATTCCAGTTTTCGGGCACATGCGGGGCCAAGGCCCCCACCAGACCGCCACTGGACCCGGAACCAGGTCCAAAAGGATCGACGACCTGTACCTTCGCGCCCCGCCGGGCGCAGGCCCAAGCGATGGACAGGCCGAAAATTCCCGCCCCGCGAACCGTCACATCGACCATTGCCAATTCCCTTTTCCTTGTTCAGTGTCGCGCCGCTTAGCTACAGGATTCCCCGATGGCAGACCAGCATGCCGAATTGACGTGGACCGAGGATCAGATACCGGTCTCGGACCGTTTCGACGATCCCTATTACTCTTTGCAGAACGGGCTGGAAGAGACGCGCCATGTGTTTCTGGCAGGCAATGGTCTGCCAGAACGCTTTGCGCCGGGGTTTCATATTGCCGAGTTGGGCTTTGGCACCGGTCTGAACCTGCTGACGGTTTGGTCCGAATGGGAGAGATCCGGCCAAACAGGGCCACTTCGGTTCACCAGTTTCGAAGCCTTTCCCATGGCCACGGATGATATGCGTCGCGCGCTTGGGGCCTTCCCCGAGTTGCACCCGTGGAGCAGCCGGTTTCTGGCCCATTGGACAGGTTGCGCCTGCAATCTTGAAACCCTTCAATGCGAAGTGATCATCGGCGATGCGCGCAACAGCCTGCCGCAATGGGCAGGCATGGCCAACGCCTGGTTCCTCGACGGGTTCTCTCCGGCCAAGAACCCTGAATTGTGGGGGGCAGAGTTGATGCAGAAAGTGGCGGCGCACACCGCCACCGATGGCACGGCAGCCACATATACGGCCGCCGGGTTTGTTCGACGCGGGCTTCAGGATGCCGGTTTCACCGTCACCCGTACATCCGGCTATGGCCGCAAGCGGCACATGACGCGGGCGCTCAAGGCATGACGCAGAAAAACAATGCAGGTGCGGGTATCGCGCTGATGGTGGGCGCGACGATTGTCTTTGCCTTGCAGGACGGCATCTCACGCCATTTGGCCGGAACCTATAACACCTACATGGTGGTGATGATCCGCTATTGGTTCTTCGCGGCCTTTGTCATTGCACTGGCGGCGCGATCCTCAGGCGGGTTAAGGGCAGCCATGCAGACGAACCAGATGGGGTTGCAAATATTGCGGGGCCTGCTGCTGGCCACCGAGATCTGCGTCGCCGTGTTCGGTTTCACAGTGCTCGGTTTGATCGACAGTATGGCCGTTTTCATATGCTATCCCCTGCTTGTCGCCGCGCTGAGCGGTCCGGTTCTGGGCGAAAAGGTCGGATGGCGGCGCTGGGTTGCAATCGGCGTTGGTTGCATTGGCGTTCTGATCATTCTGCAGCCGGGCGTTGGTGTTTTTGATCCTTGGGCCGTCATACCGCTGATCTCGGCATTTCTGTTTGCGATCTATGGCCTGCTGACGCGCTATGTCGCGCGCCAGGACAACACGGCCACCAGCTTTTTCTGGACCGGTGTCGTTGGCGCCGTCGCCATGACCCTGTTTGGGATGTGGTTCTGGGAGCCAATGGCCCGCAGCGACTGGCTTTGGATGGCGTTGCTGTGCGTCAGCGGGGCAACCGGGCATTGGCTGCTGATCAAGTGTTATGAGATGGCCGAAGCCAGCGCCGTCCAACCTTTCGCCTATTTCCACCTGGTCTGGAGCGCGATTCTGGGGATTTCGATCTTTGGTGAAAAACTGCGCCCCGAAGTTGTCGCGGGCGCAGCGATTGTTGTGGCCGCAGGGCTGTTTACCTTATGGCGCGAACGCCGCCAGCGATGATCCGATCAGTTCCTGCGAAAACGGAACCGGCAGGGCGGGCTGCCCCAGACGGGCGCGGTAGACCGGCAGGCTTTCGGTCACGCGCATCACATAATTGCGCGTCTCATTGAACGGAATGGTCTCGATCCAGTCTACGATATCCACCTCGCCGGTGCGCGGATCACCATAGCGCTCCATCCACGAGATCGGGCGCTTTGGACCGGCATTGTATCCGGCTGCCATCATGACGACATTCCCGTTGAACTCGGTCGCAAGGCCCGAAAGATAGTTGGCGCCAAGCTTGGCATTGTATTGCCAGTCCGACGTCAACCGACCGGTCTGGTGGCCGCTGAGTATCCCCAGTTCTCCGGCCACCAGCTTGGCTGTTGCAGGCATCACTTGCATCAGGCCGCGCGCACCCGCGCCGCTGACGACAACCGGATCAAATTCGCTTTCGCGCCGTGCGATAGCCAGCGTCATTTCCTTGGCCATTGGCAGACGCATGTCGGCTACAGGATGAACCGGGTAATAGGCCGCAGGCAAAACTGTGCCCGTGGTCGCTGCCCGCTTGGCGATCATGACGGCCAGATGCGGCTGTTTCAGCTCGATCGCAAGGTCGCCCAACTGATTGGCCTGCACAGGGTCAAGACCTTCGACAAGATGCGTCAGGAACCTCTCGGACAAGTTGTCTTCTCCGGCCTTCAGCAACAGCAGCCCGGCTTCCAGAACGCTGGAATCGGCGAAATCTGCCTGACGCCAATGCGGGGCGCGACGCGGATTGGCCAGTTCCTTGTCAAATGGCCGTCCGATCCGTTCCGCCGCCAGAAGACCATAAAAAGAGGTCTGATGATCCGCGCCCATCGCATAGGCCTCATAGGCTTTGTCTGCGTCCCCAAGCTCGGCGTAAGCCCGCCCCAGCCAATAGCCGCCGCGCCCTTTCGAGATCGGCGATTGCACGGCATTCGAAAAATTCTGGAAGTGTCGCACGGCTGTGGCAGGGTCATTCAGCTTGCGCAGGGCCAGAAACCCGGCCAGCCACTCCAGATCCGCATAGGAATATCCCATTTCCGGGGTCATATGGTGCTTGGCGGCCACGTCATAAGCACGCGCTGCCCGCCCCGATCGCATCTCGAGCCGGGCCAGACGGCGGCGTCCCTCGGCCCATTTGTCAGGCTCGCCTAGGGCCTCCGGTCCGGTTGAACGTGCCAGCATCAGGTCGACGGCGCTGTCATCCAGTTCTTTCTTGTCGCGCCAGACAAAACGGTCGAATGCCAGCCCCGGCGCATCTGCCAGCGACTTTGGCACCGCCGCCACCTTGCCGTCTACGCCCGACTGGCGTTTCTGCAACGCAATTCGCGCTTCGGCCAGCTTGCGCTCATCGGTGGTGACCAGGGGCAGCATCTGTTCTGCGCTGACCAAATGGCCATCCCACAGCATCCGGTCCAGCCGCGCGGCATGGTGCGGCTTCAGCAGTTTGGCAAAATTCTCCAGATAGTCCTTTTGCAACCCCGACCCCATCGGCATGGTACGCCAGGCTGTCACGATATCGGCTTCCGCCTCGCCAATGCGTCCTTTGGCCTTAAGGGCCACCGCATAGTTCAGCGCGCCTTCAGCAGTCTGAGGGGGCAAGCCAGCGTAAAACTTCAGAACCCTGTCCGGATCGGCCCCGGTAAAGACCGGCTCACTCTTGCGGCGCAGCCAATCCAGACCGGGCCAGTCCGCGCGGCGTTCGAGAAACACCAGCACATCGCCCGAGCTGCCAAACCCCTCACGCAACCAGTGCCAGACGATGACATCGCGCGAGACCGAGCCGCGCTGGCCCGATACGCGCAGCGCCGCGTTCCAGTCGCCCTTGCGCATTTCATAAAGCCCAGCGCGCAAATCACCGGCCGCGTCCGCGCGTGCGGCTTGCGGTGTCGCCGCTGCGTATAGAATCACACCAGTCAACAGTGCCAGAAAGCGTGTCATCCCTTGCATTTCCCAACCAACCGAGGATAGAGCCTGTGAGGATAAACCCTGCGCCGCCGGGATCAACTCACAAAGCTGGAAACGTGAGAGGCCGCGGCGTAAAAACTGCAAAATGCACCTTAAGGAGCGTGTCATGTTCAAAGGCTCGATGCCAGCCCTCGTCACTCCGTTCAACAACGGCGAGTTGGACCTGAAGACGCTTAAACATCTGGTCGAATGGCAGATCTCCGAAGGCTCGACCGGGTTGGTGCCTGTTGGAACCACCGGCGAAAGCCCGACGCTCAGCCATGACGAACACGAAACGGTCATCGAAGAAGTGGTCAAAACGGCTGCTGGCCGTGTGCCGGTTATTGCCGGTGCCGGGTCGAACAACACGGTCGAAGCCGTCCGGTTCGTTCATTTCGCCGAAAAAGTTGGTGCCGATGCGGCGCTGGTTGTCACACCTTACTACAACAAGCCGACTCAACGCGGCTTGATCGCGCATTTCCAAGCCCTGCACGAGGCTGCGGATATTCCGATCATCATCTACAACATTCCCGGACGATCGGTCATCGACATGACCCCTGTCACCATGGGCGAACTGGCCCGGTTGCCGCGTATTGTCGGGGTCAAGGATGCGACGGGCGATCTGGCGCGTGTCAGCCAGCAGCGTGCAACTTGCGGCGCAGATTTCTGCCAACTGTCCGGCGAAGACGCCACCGCACTTGGCTTCAACGCCCATGGCGGCGTCGGATGCATTTCAGTCACCGCAAACGTGGCCCCCAGGCTCTGCGCTGAATTCCAGCAGGCCACATTGTCGGGTGACTATGCAAAGGCACTGGAATACCAGGACAAGCTGATGCCGCTGCACGAAGCGATCTTTATCGAACCCGGGTTGGTCGGCGCCAAATACGCACTCAGCAAACTGGGTCTTTGCAGCACCGAAGTCCGCTCGCCTCTGACAAAGTTGGAAGACAGCACAAAGGCCGCGATTGATGCTGCAATGGCACACGCAGGCCTCATCTGACCCGGTCTTCAGAAACAGGAAAAGGCGGCCTCGAATACTGAGCGCCGCCTTTTTCATTTTCAGGATCCAGACTTCATCTGGCCAAAAATATCCCGAGGGAGCCGCGGCTTGCGGCGGCGGGGGCAGAGCCCCCTCAACGCTTACCGTAGTAAAGCCCAACGACATGTTCAGCCTGCGCAAAGAACAACCAGCGCGAGGTCGCGACACCTGCCAGATGCGATGCCACGGCTAGCAGGGCCAGGAAATGATTAAATGGCAGGACCAGCAACAGAACCGGCAGGGCAAAGGCCAATACAGACGAGATCACCCGTAGCTTTTCGGCATGTTTGCGCCCGACCACATGAACAAACTCACGCAGCAGATAGTTGGTACCGGTATGCGGTGGCTCGAAGGCTCTGACTGTGCCCCGGTTACCCAAACCTGTCGCCGTGCCCAGATCCGTTCCGGATGCCTCCAGCGCTTTGTCGCCTTTCTTCCAATACAAGAATTGAACCAAAGCGGCGATCAGCAGAAGCGGAATAGCAACACGTGTCTGGCCAGCCAGCAACGCACCACCCGCCAAGCTGAAGCTTAGAAACATGGCAGGGGTCAGGTTCATATTCCAGCGCGGGATGGTCTTGAGTTGCGTGTAGATCATCGAAGTCGTGAACACGGTCGCCAGTGACATCAACGCTCCGACCCAACCCAGTGGGCTCCAATGCCGATCCAGAAACACTACGCCAATCGCATAAAGTCCCATGACGACCAGAGCGAGCACGGCACACCAGCCCTCACGGCTAAGCCAGCTGGTTTTCCATTGGGTAAAAGCCTTCCAGGCCCGTTCCGGGTGGCCGAGGTGGAAGGTCGAGGCCATCAACCCTCCGACGGCCAGACCATAGGCAATGGCGAAGAACACAAAAGCCACCCAACCCGAGACAGCCGGAAACCCCAGGCCAAGAAAGAACAGCAGGCCGAAACCCAGACCGGACAGGGTGGTGAAGAGGATGACGGAGGGTGCGGGATGCATCAGAGTTTCTCCAACGTCTTGTCGAGCCAGCCAAGGAACCCTTTGGGTTCTTCAGCGACAGGTGCCAACAGGGGGGCCAGGATGTCGATCTGGTCTTCCACCGTGTCTTTCGGGCGCGGCGGCAGATATTTATTGACGGGTTTGGTGCCCATTTCGGGCATCAGGTCCATTCCGCCGCGTTCCGCAACAAGCTTGCTGACGTCGCTGTCCGGATCACCCAGATCGCCAAAGTGCCGCGCGCCCGCCGGGCAGGTTCTGACACAGGAGGGGATCCGGTCCACCTCGGGCAGGTTCTCGTTATAGATCCGGTCGACGCAGAGGGTGCATTTCTTCATCACCCCCTCGGCCTTATCCAGTTCACGCGCGCCATAGGGGCAGGACCAGGCACACAGGCCGCACCCGATACAGTCGCTTTCATTAACCAGCACGATGCCATCTTCGACCCGCTTGTAGCTGGCCCCGGTCGGGCAGACGGTGACGCAGGGCGCGTCTTCGCAGTGCAGGCAGGATTTAGGGAAATGGATCAGTTGCGCGTGCCCTTCCGCCGGTTGCACCTCGTAGGAATGCACGCGGTTCAGGAAAGTGCCCGACGGGTTGGCACCATAGGCGTCCTGATCGGACAGTGGCGCGCCATAATTTTCCGTGTTCCAGCCCTTGCAGGAAATCACGCAGGCATGGCATCCAACGCAGGTGTCCAGGTCGATCACCAGACCCATCTTGCGCTCGGTTGAGTTCGGTAGCTGGGTCATGTCAGGATACCTGTGCTGTTGAGGATGGGTGAGGGGGCCAGCCCCCTCTTGAGCCTGTGGCTCAATTCACCCCCGGGATATTTGTGGCCAGATGAAGTGCGGATCTGGGTCATTTGCCCACCTTCCACGCCAGATTTTCGGGGCCAGTTCCGACCGGTGATTTGATCGGGTCAAAATGAGGCTGGCTTTGGGCATCGGCGGGGGCGTCTGCCTTTTCGATTTTCACCTTCAGGTCAAACCATGCGGCCTGACCAGTTATGGGGTCAGAATTGGCCCAGCGTAGCCCGTCGCCTTTTGGCGGCAGCAGTTCGTGGATCAGGTGGTTCAGCAGGAAACCTTTTGTGGCCTCCGGCGCGTCCTCTTGCAGCGCCCAGGCACCTTTGCGTTTGCCGATGGCGTTCCATGTCCAGACGGTGTTGTCGTTCAGCGCGGCCATTTCCATCACAGGGACCGTAATCTCACCATGAGGGGATGTGACTTTGGCCCAATCTCCGTCGCTCAGCCCATGCTTGCGCATCAGCCTGGTCGGAACATAGAGCGGGTTTCGCCCGTGCAACTGCCGCAGCCAGGCGTTTTGCGTGCCCCAGCTGTGATACATCGCCATCGGGCGCTGAGTCAGCGCGTTGACAGTGAAGCCGTCGTTGCCGTGCTGGTCGGTTTCGTACCAGATCGGAAGCGGGTCCATCGTGTCTTTGATCCGCTGGCGCAGATGATCAGGCGGCTGTCGGTCGCCATGGCCTTCGGCTGCCAGCTGAAACTTGCGCATTGGTTCGGAGTAAAGCTGGAATAGGTATGGCTGCGGGCTGTCATAGAGCCCCATGCCCACGGCCCAGTCCTGATAGGCTGTATTCCATGGTTTGTAGTAATCAGCGCCTTGCGGGATATGCGCCACGTAGAAGCCACCGTTTTCGATATAGCGGTTCAACTGATCCGGGTTGACCTCTCCGCGCCCTTCCTTGTCGGCGTTTTCACCGCGGAATCCGGCCAGCGGGCCAATACCCGGCTTGCGTTCGTGATTGACGATATAGTCGGCGTAATCGACCCATTTTGCGCTGCCGTCTTCATGGGTGAAACCCGGGAGCTTCATGCGGTTAGCGAGATCGATCAATACTGACTGAAACCCGCGCACGTCACGGTCCGGTTCGATCACAGGCCAGCGGATGGCGTCAGCGGCCGCATCCGCCTCGCAAATCGGGCGATCCAGCAGCGAGATACAGTCGTGGCGTTCGAGGTAAGTAGTATCCGGCAGGATGAGGTCCGCGTAAGCCACCATCTCGGAAGAATAGGCGTCTGAATAGATGACGCGCGGGATAATGTAATCGCCGTTTTCATCCTTGTCCGTCAGCATCTCGATGACACCCTTGGTGTTCATGGTCGAGTTCCACGACATATTGGCCATGTACATGAACAGCGTATCGATCTTGTACGGGTCGCCCGCATGTGCGTTCGAGATCACCATATGCATCAGCCCGTGGCTGGACATCGGGTTTTCCCAGGTGAACGCCTTGTCGATCCGTGCGGGGCTGCCATCTTCCTTCAGCGCTAGGTGTTCCGGACCGCGGACGAACCCCAGATGCGGGCCATCCAAGGGCGAGTTGGGCGTCACCTTGCAATGCGGTGTCGGGTGCGCCTCGACCGGTTTGGGGTAGGGGGGCTTGAAGCGGAAGCCGCCGGGAACCTCGACCGTGCCCAGGATGATTTGCAGCACGTGCAGCGCGCGGCAGGTCTGGAAACCATTGGCATGAGCCGAAATGCCACGCATCGAGTGCATCGCAACAGGGCGGCCAATCATCTTGGTGTGTTTCTCGCCCCGGAAATCGGTCCATTCGTGATCCAGCTCGAACGCCTCGTCAAAGGCGACGCGCGCCAGTTCCGAAGCAATCGCGCGAATGCGCTTGGCGGGAATACCGCATTTTTCGGCAACAGCTTCGGGCGCGTGCTCCTCGGACAGGTATTTTTCCGCCATCAAGTGAAACACAGGGCGATGAACGACACCGTCGTTTTCGTAGACCGCTGACAAATCCGGGCGAACGCCAGGCGTGTCGAAGGCCGTCAGCTTGCCTGTATTCCGGTCGATGACCAGAGGCTTTCCGTCATCGTCGCGCAGGAACAGGCCGTTTCCGGCGCCTTCGGACGCGTCCACCAAAACCGGGGCATTGGTGTAGCGGCTCAGATAGTCGAGATCGATCTTTCCGGCTTTCATCAGCACATGGATCAATGACAGGATGAACAGCCCGTCAGTTCCCGGTGTGATGCCGACCCAATCATCAGCGACGGCGTTGTATCCGCTGCGGATAGGGTTGACGCCGATAACACGTGCACCGCGCGCTTTGATCTTGCCAATACCCATTTTGATCGGGTTGGAGTCGTGGTCTTCGGCCACGCCAAACAACATGAACAGCTTGGTGTGGTCCCAATCAGGCTGGCCGAATTCCCAGAATGCGCCGCCCATCGTATAAATGCCGCCCGCAGCCATATTGACCGAACAAAAGCCGCCATGCGCCGCATAGTTGCAGGTTCCGAAGTTTTGCGCCCAGAAGCTGGTGAAGCTCTGGCTTTGGTCCCGTCCGGTGAAAAAGGCCAGCTTTTCCGGGTTGTCTTTGCGGATTGGCTCCAGCCAGCTGACCGCCAGTTCCAGCGCTTCGTCCCAGCTGATCTCTTCAAATTCACCCGAGCCACGCGGGCCGACCCGTTTCAGTGGCTTGCGCAGGCGCGAGGGGGCATTGACCTGCATGATCCCGGCGGATCCCTTGGCACACAGGACACCCTTGTTCACCGGGTGGTCGCGATTGCCTTCGATATAAGCAACCTTGCCGTCTTTCATGTGGACGTTGATGCCGCATCGGCAGGCGCACATGTAGCAGGTGGTCCTGCGGATTTCGTCCGAGACTTTCGGTGACGTATCAAGGATCGGCTGCTGATGGGTCATTTGCGGGTCCAGTTGGTTATGTCAGGAGGATTTTGTCAGTTTCCTCGGTGCTTTAGAACATCGTTCCGGGAACGGTGCGAAAATTAAGTGTCACAGTCCAGTTGCCTGTAGCGCGGTCACGGCGATCATCTGGGTCACATCCTCGGCGCTGCATCCGCGGGACAGGTCGTTGGCGGGTTTGGCCAGCCCCTGCAAGACCGGACCAATGGCGGTGTAGCCGCCCAGTCTTTGGGTGATTTTGTAGCCGATATTGCCAGCATCAAGGTTGGGAAAGATCATCACGTTGGCCTGCCCGGCGACAGACGAACCCGGTGATTTACGCTCGCCAACCGAAGGTACAAAGGCGGCGTCAAATTGCAGTTCACCGTCGACGTTCAGATCTGGCGCGGCCTGACGCAGCGCCTCAGTGGCCTCGATCACTTTGTCCACGTCGGGATGCTTGGCGCTGCCCTTGGTGGAAAAGCTGAGCATCGCAATCTTTGGATCGACCTGCAGCAGCGTCCGGGCCGATGTGGCGGACGCGATGGCGATCTTGCTCAGCTCGCCCGCGGTCGGATTGATGACCAGCCCGCAATCGGAATACAGCATCGCCCGCGCCCCGGGCTGAGTGTTTTCCGGCGGGTACATCAGGAAAAAGGACGACACCATTCCTGCATCGGGGGCCATGCCAATCACCTGGATGGCTGCGCGGACAATATCGCCGGTCGTGTGAACGGCCCCTCCTACAGTGCCGGTGGCGCGTCCGCTGCGCACCAGCATGGCGGCATAGACGGGGGGTGTTTCAACGGCAGCACGGGCCTTGGCCCGATTGACGCCTTTATGCCGGCGCAGTTCAAAAAAGGTCTGGGCAAATTCTTCGGTCAGGTCCGAAGTCTCGGGGTCATGGATCTCAACGCCCCGAGAGGCAGCAGCCCCTTGATCTTTCAGGGCTGCTTCGACCTCGGCGTACGGGCCAACCAGAATGATATCGGCCAGATTGGCCCTCTGCGCGTTGAGGGCCCCTTTTGTGATGCGGGGGTCGTTGCCTTCGCTGAGGGCGATTATGGGACGGGTGGCCGGAGCGTTTTGCCGCAACAGCTCGACGGGTGTCAGGGTC
>NZ_JBXWSG010000017.1:0-54883 GCF_059613305.1 Ruegeria sp. BHSB056
CCTGAAATCCCACGTGCAGGTCTGGGATGTCGCATGCGAGCGGCAGATCGAGCTGCGCGGACCGGACGCCGCGCGCCTGATGCAGATGCTGACCCCGCGCGATTTACGGGGGATGTTGCCGGGGCAATGTTTCTATGTCCCCATCGTGGACGAAACCGGAGGCATGCTGAATGACCCGGTTGCGGTAAAACTGTCCGAAGACCGCTGGTGGATTTCAATCGCTGACAGCGACCTGTTGTTGTGGGTCAAGGGAATCGCCGTTGGATATCGTCTGGATGTGCTGGTGGACGAACCGGATGTGTCACCTCTTGCTGTTCAGGGTCCCAAAGCTGACGATCTGATGGCGCGTGTCTTTGGCGACCGGGTGCGCGACATCCGGTTCTTCAAATTCGATATGTTCCAGTTTGAAGGTCGCGATCTGGCTGTGGCGCGATCGGGCTATTCCAAACAGGGCGGGTTCGAGATTTATGTGGAAGGCAGCGATATCGGCATGCCCCTGTGGAACGCCCTGTTTGCAGCAGGGGAAGATTTGCAGGTGCGCGCCGGATGCCCGAACCTGATCGAACGGATTGAAGGTGGTCTGCTGTCTTATGGCAATGACATGACCGACGACAACACCCCGCATGAGTGCGGTTTGGGCAAGTTCTGCAATACACATACCGCGATTGGCTGTATCGGCAGGGACGCGTTGCTGCGTGTGGCCAAGGAGGGGCCTGTTCAGCAAATCCGCCCCGTCGCCATTGCGGGCGATCCGGTGCCGGGCTGTGACCGACCTTGGGGCCTTTACGCGGACGGCAAGCGTGTGGGGCAGGTGACCTCGGCCGCGTGGTCACCCGATTTCAACACCAACGTCGCCATTGGCATGGTACGCCTGAGCCATTGGGATTCGGGAACGGAGCTGGACGTGGAAACGCCAGATGGAATGCGCCGCGCGACCGTGCAGTCACATTTCTGGATTTAAAGGGGATTTGGGGGCGCTGCCCCCGTCGCTGCGCGACTCCCCCGGGATATTTAGGGCCAGGTGAAGCAACGGGCCGGTTACAGAAACACGAAAGGAATTGAGAGATGTTCAATGCACTTGTGATGGACAAGGACGAAGAAAGCGGTTTGGCGAGCGCGTCGGTCAGGCAGCTCACGCTGGATGATCTGCCCCATGGCGACGTCACGGTCGCGGTTGAATATTCCACAGTGAACTACAAGGACGGTCTGTGTCTGTCCCCCAAGGGGGGCGGTTTGGTGCGGGCGTATCCGCATGTCCCCGGAATTGATTATGCCGGTACCGTCGAGGCATCTTCCGACGCGCGTTACAAGCCCGGTGACAAGGTCGTTCTGACCGGGTGGCGGGTAGGTGAAGCGCACTGGGGTGGTTATTCGCAGAAAGCCAGTGCCAAAGCGGACTGGCTTGTGCCTCTGCCGGATGGGCTTGACGCCCGGCTGGCGATGGCTGTTGGGACTGCCGGGTTTACCGCGATGCTGGCCGTGATGGCGTTGGAGGATCACGGGCTGACCCCCGATCGCGGCCCGGTTCTGGTAACCGGGGCGGCCGGTGGTGTCGGTTCGGTGGCAACAGCCATTCTGGGTCATCTCGGCTATCAGGTGGCCGCCGTGACCGGGCGACCTGAAACCGGCGATTACCTGAAATCGCTTGGTGCAACGACAATAGTGCCTCGCGATGAGCTGAATGAGACAACCAAGCGCCCGTTGGAAAGTGAAACCTGGGCTGGCTGCGTGGATGCCGTGGGCGGCGCGATGCTGGCGCGTTTGCTTGGGCAAATGAAATACGGCTGTTCGGTCGCGGCCGTGGGTCTGGCGGGTGGCGCGGCGCTGCCTGCAACGGTGATTCCCTTCCTGCTGCGCGGTGTGAACCTTCTTGGCATCGACAGTGTGATGCAGCCCTATGAAAACCGGGTTCGTGCCTGGCAAAGGATCGCGACCGACCTGCCGATGGAAAAGCTTGAGGCCATGATTCAACCGGCGGCTTTGTCCGACCTTCCGCAATTGGGTGCCGATATCCTGAAAGGGCAAGTCAAAGGGCGCGTTGTTGTCGATGTAAATACCTGAGCCCAGAGGACGACCCAAACCTGACCTGATGCGCCGGGTTGGGTTTGGGGGAGGCGCGTTTGGTACAAAATGATCGCAACACCTCTGGCCATTGGTACAAAACCGCCTCATGATTGCTATACATCCCAAATGTGATGGCGTAAGACCCATCCAAAGAGTACCTGAATACGGGGAGTGAGCAGCATGTCTGACGACTTCGAACTGGACACCGATGACCTGAAACGCCGCATGGATGGCGCAATGGTCAATCTGAGAACCGAATTTGCCTCGCTGAGAACCGGGCGCGCATCGGCCTCAATGCTGGAACCTGTCATGGTCGACGCATATGGTTCGATGACACCGATCAACCAGGTGGGCACCGTCAACGTGCCAGAGCCGCGCATGGTCACTATAAATGTGTGGGATAAGTCATTGGTCGGGAAGGTTGAAAAAGCCATTCGCGAAAGCGGCCTGGGCATCAACCCGCAGCTGAACGGCACCATCATCATGCTGCCGATTCCCGAGTTGAACGAAGAGCGTCGCCGTGAACTGGGCAAGGTCGCCGGCCAATATGCGGAAAGCGCCCGGATCGCGATCCGCAATGTGCGCCGGGATGGCATGGATCAGATCAAGAAGGCAAAGGCGGACGGTATGTCTGAAGACGATCAGAAGCTGTGGGAAAGCGAAGTGCAGGATCTGACGGATGCGATGATCAAGGCAGTCGATACAGCGCTTGAAACCAAGCAAACTGAAATCATGCAGGTCTGATCTGGTCTGATGCCGAAAGATCCCCAAACCGATCCGGTCTGCGGCCCGCGCCATGTCGCTATCATCATGGATGGCAATGGCCGCTGGGCACAGGCGCGTGGTCGCCCAAGGCTGTTTGGGCACCATGCCGGAGCGCGGCGTGTTCGCGAGGTTGTCGAGGCCTGCCCGCATCTGGGGATCAAGTACCTGACAGTGTTTGCATTCTCGACCGAGAATTGGAAGCGAACGCAGGTTGAGGTGGCCGGGTTGATGAGCCTGTTTCGGCGCTACATCATCAAGGAGACACGGACCCTGGCGGACAATGGCATCCGGGTTCGGTTCATAGGTGATCGGGTAAGGTTGGATTCGAAACTGACCGAATTGATGGATTCACTGGAAGAGGAAACCAAGGACAACGACCTTGTTCATCTGACGGTCGCCCTGAACTATGGCGGTCGGGACGAGGTGGCGCGCGCCACCAAACGTCTCGCGCGGGATGTGGCCGACGGGCGGCTTAGACCCGAGGATGTGGATGAAGAAACGTTACCTAAGTATCTGGATACACGCGTTCTTCCGGATCCTGACCTTGTCATTCGCACCAGTGGAGAAGCACGGATTTCGAACTTTCTGCTGTGGCAGTCCGCCTATTCCGAGTACGAATTCATAGATACGCTGTGGCCGGATTTCACCGCCGCAGAACTCGAGAGGCTTTGTCGCAACTATGGGGCCAGAGAGCGTCGGTACGGGGCGGTTCTGGCATGAGTGATGGCCGGTGGTCTGATCTGACGAGCCGGGTCCTTTCTGCCGCCGTTCTGGTTGCGATAGGGGCCATCGAAGTCTGGCTTGGCGGTCTCTGGTTCGAGGTCTTCATTGCAGCTGCTTGTGGCCTGATGACCTGGGAACTGGTTCGGATGATTGACCCTGAAAGCCAGGGTGTGGCCGTGCAGTTGGGCGTTCTGAGTGCGTTTGCCGTTATCCTCAGCTACCACCTGCCGGCGCTATACACGCTCCCTGTCGTGCTTGCGCCAGCTTTGGTGGGTATGGGACAGATCAGCCGCTCGAAAACCTTGTACGGCTTGTTCGCGGTCTGGATTGTCGCGGCTGGTTTGGGTTTCATTTCCATTCGCGAAAACTCGGGATTTGGCTGGATGGTCTGGCTGATAGCGGTGGTGGTGGCCACGGATGTGGCGGGCTATTTTGTGGGCAAAATGGTCGGAGGGCCCAAGTTCTGGCCAAAGATCAGCCCTAAGAAAACATGGTCGGGAACGGCAGGCGGATGGGCTGCCGCGGCCTGTGTCGGTATCGCCTTCGCAAGCCACGCGGGTTTCGGATTTGCCTTTGTTGTTGTTTCCGTTTTCGCATCAATGGCCAGCCAGGCGGGTGACATAATCGAAAGCGCGATCAAACGTAAGTTCGGGGTCAAGGACAGTTCGAACCTGATCCCCGGCCATGGCGGCTTTCTGGATCGGTTCGACGGCATGATGGGGGCTGCGGTGTTTGTTCTGATCGCAGGTCTTCTGTACACGCCGGGTGAGATGTAATGCGACGGATTTCCGTTCTTGGCGCCACGGGTTCGATCGGGCAAAACACGCTTGATCTGATTTCGCGTAATCCCGAAGACTATGATGTGGTGGCGCTTACCGGCGGCGCGAATATTCAACAGCTTGCCGATGACGCTCGTCGGTTGCGCGCCGATTTGGCTGTCACGGCACACGAAGACAGGTTGGAGGACCTGCGCGTCGCCTTGGCGGGCAGTGGGGTCGAAGTGGCGGCCGGGCCGCGCGCAATTGCCGAGGCTGCCGCGCGTCCGGCGGATTGGGTCATGTCAGCAATCGTCGGGGCAGCAGGCCTTGCGCCTGGGATCGAAGCCCTGAAACAAGGGACGACACTGGCCTTGGCCAACAAGGAAACACTGGTCTGCGCCGGATCACTGGTTCTGGAAACTGCAAAAAACTATGACGCGCGTTTGCTTCCGGTCGACAGTGAGCATTCTGCCGTGTTTCAGGCGCTGGTCGGCGAAGATATCAAAACGGTCGAACGCGTGATTATCACCGCAAGTGGCGGAGCGTTCCGCGACTGGCCGCTGAAGGATCTGGCAACCGCCACCGTCGAACAAGCGTCCAGCCATCCGAATTGGGATATGGGACAGCGGATCACAATCGACAGTGCCTCGATGTTCAACAAGGCGTTGGAAGTAATAGAAACAAAAGAATATTTCGGAGTATCTCCGGATCAAATCGAAGTTTTGGTTCATCCTGAATCCATTGTCCATGCAATGGTCGGGTTTCGAGATGGCGCAATGATGGCACATATGGGCGCCCCCGACATGCGCCACGCCATTGGGTATGCGTTGCACTGGCCCGACAGGCAGGAGCTGCCGGTTCAGCGGCTGGACCTCGCAAAGCTGGGACAGCTGCGCTTTAACGAACCGGATCTGACACGCTATCCAGCCCTGAAACTCGCCTGGGACGTGATGCAGCGTGGTGGGCTGGCTGGCGCAGTATTCAATGCCGCCAAGGAACGCGCGCTGGATCACTTCATTGCGGGCCGGATCGGCTTTCTTGATATGGCGGATACCGTTTCTGCCGTATTGGACAGGTTTGACGCAACGGGCGGCCTTATTGATGCCCCGATGACACTTGATAACGTGCAGCAAACCGACCATCTGGCACGTCAGTGGGTCGATAACACTTTGATGGAACGAGCAGGATAGAAATTTGGACGTACTTTCGCTGATCCCGCAATTCGGCAATCTGCTGTGGACGATTGTTGCATTTGTTATTGCGCTGTCGGTCATTGTGGCCGTGCATGAATATGGCCATTACATTGTGGGCCGGTGGTCTGGTATCCATGCCGAAGTCTTTTCGCTCGGGTTTGGGCCGGTGCTCTGGAGCCGCAAGGATAAGCGCGGAACCAAGTGGCAGATCGCGGCGTTGCCTTTTGGTGGATACGTGAAGTTTCTGGGCGATGCCAATGCGGCCTCGGGCAAGAATGAAGAAGCGATGGAAGACATCGCGACCCAAAGTCCTGAGGAGTTGCGCCGCACCATGCACGGTGCCCCGCTATGGGCACGAGCCGCCACTGTCGCCGCTGGCCCGGCCTTTAACTTTGCCATGTCAATTCTCGTTTTTGGCCTGATCTTCTGGTCGCAGGGCGTTTCGCGCGAACCCCTGACCGTTGGCGCGTTGCAGCCTTTGCCGGGCACCGTGCAGGAGTTACGCGAAGGCGATGTGATCACGGCTATCGCCGGTCGTCCTACGCCGGACTATGACGAAGAAGGTGCATGGAAGGAGTTTATCGACGACCTGCCTGTTCAACCGGTTCTGGATTATTCTGTGATCCGGGACGGTGAACCCCTTGAGGTTCAGGCCCCTTGGATGTTCCCGCCGCTGATCCGTCAGGTTGCCCCGCGCAGCGCGGCGATGGATATCCAGCTGAAGCAAGGGGACGTCATCACCTCGGTCAACGGTGAACCGATCTTTGCCTTCGATCAGCTAAAGGATCATGTCGAAGGATCGGACGGTCGCGTCTTACTGCTTGAGGTCTGGCGGGATGGGTCCGAGTTGGAATTTGCCCTTGCGCCGCGGCGCACGGACGAGCCCCAGCCTGATGGTGGCTTTGTCACGCATTGGCGCATCGGAATCGTCGGTGGCATGATGCTGGAGCCGGCAACCGTACCGGCTGGGCTTTTCGATTCCTTTAGGGGCGGTGTCATCCAGACTGGTCGCATCATTGAAGGGTCCTTGTCTGGCATGTGGCACATGGTGACGGGCGCAATCAGTACCTGCAACATCTCAGGGCCAATCGGAATTGCCGAAACCTCGGGGGCAATGGCCAGCCAGGGGGCGCAGAACTTTATCTTTTTCATCGCTGTCCTGTCGACTGCGGTCGGGTTGTTGAACCTGTTTCCCATTCCTGCATTGGATGGCGGGCATCTGGTTTTCTACGCCTACGAGGCCATTGCAGGGAAACCACCCAGCGACCGAGCGTTGCGTGTGCTCATGGGCATTGGAATTGCGATCATCCTGACGCTGATGCTGTTTTCGGTCAGCAACGACCTGTTCTGCTGAATGTGGCGGCTGGAGCAAATTCCAGCCGCATTCCCGCCATATTTCGACGTTACAGTATTCCCGTCTAAAGGGAACAGTCATGTCCAAAACGCTGAAAAAATCGTATCAAAGCTTTAGCTTCCTCTTCATGTTGAACTGGGACGTTATGCTGAGTTTTGCCGTTACAGCGTTGGCGATGGCTGGAGCCGCTTATCTGGCGGGAATGTGATTCTTCGGAAAATCGTAGGCCTGTTGTCGCGTGGCTGTCAGCCTGACTGCTTCGATATCGCCTTTTGACAAGCTCATTCAATCCCGTTACTCAGCATTAAAGTCTCAAAATTCTGGGTAGAGCATAAAATGACTGACAGGCGAGACGCAGGCACATCCTGCGGGGGGCATAAGCCAACAAACAATATTTTGTGGCAGGCGCTAACGGTTTTTTTCCTTTTTGTTGCGGTAAGTTTACTGGCGTTTCCACATGCGGCATCGGCGCAAAGCTACACGATCAACTCGTTTGATGTTGAGGGGAACCGCCGGATCGAAACCGGAACAATTATCGCTCGGACCGGAATCGAACCGGGCCAGACTGTAACTGCCGGGCAGCTTAACGATGCCTATCAGCGTTTGCTTGACAGTGGTGTATTTGAGACAGTTGAACTGACGCCGCGCGGCACGACTCTGGCCATTCAGGTTCAGGAATACCCAACGATCAACCAGATCAGCATCGAAGGGAATGCTCGCGTCAAAGACGATGTTCTTTTGGATGTGATCTCATCGCAACCACGCCGGGTCTTTACACCTCAGGCGGCCGAAGCGGACGCTGATACCATTGCCGAAGTGTATTCGGCGCAGGGTCGCGTCGCGGCAACTGTCATTCCCCGCATCATCCGTCGTAGCGATAATCGCGTCGATCTGGTTTTTGAAGTGGCAGAAGGCACGACCATCGAGGTCGAGCGCGTCAGCTTTGTCGGCAACCGCGCCTTTTCGGACCGGAGGCTGCGCCGGATTCTGGAAACCAAACAGGCAACGTTCCTGCGGACTTTCTTCCGCAACGACACGTTTATCGGCGACCGCATCGAATTCGACAAACAGGTCATTCGCGATTTCTACCTGTCGCGGGGCTATATCGATTTCCGTGTGAACAGCGCCAACGTCGAGTTTACCCGCGAACGGGATGCGTTCTTTCTGGTGATGAACGTCACCGAAGGCCAAAAATTCTCGTTTGGAAGAATCACGACGGTTAGCGAAATTCCTGGTGTTGATGCGGCGCCGTATCAGGATGCGCTGAAAATCAAACCTGGCGTGACCTATACGCCGACGCTGGTGGAAAACTCGATCGCGCGGCAGGAACGTCTTGGCTTGAAACAGGGTGTTGACTTCCTGCGGGTGGAACCACGTGTGACGCGCAATGACCGCGACCTTACTCTGGATATCGAATTTGTTCTGACGAAGGGTCCGCGGATCTTTGTCGAGCGGATCGATATCGAAGGCAACACCACCACGCTGGACCGTGTGATCCGCCGCCAGTTCGACACTGTAGAAGGTGACCCCTTCAACCCGCGTGAAATCCGTCAGGCCGCGGAACGCATCAATGCGCTCGGGTTCTTTGCCGTTGCCGAGGTCGAACCTCGGGAAGGGTCGTCCCCCAGCCAAGTCATTCTGGATGTGGATGTCGAAGAACAACCTACAGGTTCGCTCAGCCTGGGCGGCAGCTACTCGGTCACAGACGGTTTTGGGATTGCAATCGGCCTGAACGAGGCAAACTTCCTGGGGCGTGGTCAGAATCTTGGCGTGTCGCTGTCAACAGCGCAGGATTCGGAACAGTACACCATTAACTTCACCGAACCCTATCTGCTTGGCCGCAAGCTTCGTTTCGACCTTGGACTGGGTCTGTCGGCAACCAATTCGGGCTTTGCAAGTTACGACACGAGCTCGTTGTTTTTTAGACCTCAGTTGACCTACGCAATTGGGGAACTGTCTGCTCTTCGGCTGCGCTACGGCTGGGACCGCAGCGAAATGACACAGCAGAGTAATCAGACCAGCGGAGCGGTGATTGCGTCCGAGATCGCGCAGGGAAAACGGACGTCCAGCTCGCTCGGACTTTCCTACATCTATGACAGCCGTATTGGTGGTCTGAACCCGAACTCGGGTGTTCTGTTCGAAGTGGGCGTCGATGCGGCAGGCCTTGGCGGCGATAACAAATACTTCAAAACCACCGCGCGCGGTATCGCTCAAACACGGGTCTGGAACGAAGAGGTTGTTCTGCGTGCAACTCTGGAACTTGGCGCACTGAATTGGTCTGGTAATGGTTTCAGCCGTGCAGTTGACCGATTTGTGTTAGGTCCCAGCACCTTCCGCGGCTTTGAGCCTGCAGGTCTTGGCCCGCGTGATTTGTCCAACGGCCAGGATGATGCCATCGGCGGCAACTATTACTGGGTCGCGCGTTTTGAAACCGATTTCCCCTTGGGTCTGCCCGAGGAGCTGGGCCTGCGGGGCGGTCTGTTCTATGATGTTGGAAACCTTTACAACATCAACGATGTGAACACTGCAGGGGCAAATATCGTTGGTGCAGACGGGTCCATTCGTCACGTAATCGGCATCTCGGTCTTGTGGGAAACGCCGTTTGGACCTTTGCAGTTCAACTTCTCGAAAGCTCTGAAAAAGGAAACGTTCGACAAGGAGCAGAACTTTGACCTGACCATTCAGGCCCGGTTCTGATCTGCGATGACGAACAGGTTCTTTACCTTGATACAGGGCCCGCTTTGGGCCCTGTGTGCATTTTTGATGCTGTTTCAGGCCCCTTCGGCTGAGGCACAGCAACTGGGTGTTCCGCAAGCCAGCGTGGTCACGTTGTCCGGCGAGCAGCTGTTCAAGAACTCGGCATTCGGGCAGCGCGTACTGCGCGAGATCGAAAAAGAAAGCGCGATGCTGGCGGAAGAAAATGAACGGATTGTCGCGGAACTCAGCCGAGAAGAAAAAGACCTGACCGAAAAGCGCGCGACTATGCCAGCAGAGGAGTTTCGCCCACTGGCCGAAGCGTTCGATGTCAAGGTTCAGTCCCATCGCGACGGGCAAAGGGCAAAGCTTGACGCGCTGGCACGTCGCAGCGAGGAAGCGCAACAAACGTTTTTCGATATAGTTCGCCCGATCCTTGTCGATTTGCTGCGCGAATTTGGTGCCAGCGTGATCATCGAACGCTCCAATGTCGTTGTGAGCACGTCAGATATCACAGAGGCTGCGATAATCCGCGTGAACACGGCAATTGGCGATGGCAGCGGACTTCAAAAGGACACAAGCGAATAGGTTCGCTTGCCCTTGCGAGGCTGTATTGCTAACCACGCTGAAAAAGAAACATCCAGAACAGGATAACCGCATCATGACAACGGAAACCAAAAGTGCCGATATTCAGTTGATCCAAAGGATCCTGCCGCATCGTTATCCGTTTTTGCTGGTCGACAAGGTGGTGGACATCTCTGGCTATCAATCGGCCCGAGGTATCAAGAACGTCACCATGAACGAGCCGCATTTCCAGGGCCACTTCCCGGGAACACCGATCATGCCGGGTGTTACCATCGTCGAGGCGATGGCGCAGACCGCAGGCGTAATGCTGGGCGTAGGGATGGATGTCATCGACACCGAGTTGCTGATCTATTTCATGAGCATAGACAAGTGCAAATTTCGCAGGAAAGTTGTTCCTGGCGACGTGCTGGAGATGCATGTCGAAACGGTTCGCGGCAAGAAGGGTGGCAAGCTTTTCAAGTTCAGTGGCCGGGCCACTGTTGATGGTGAAGTGGCAGCGGAAGCAGAATTCTCGGCCTATGTCGATTGGGATATGGAAAAAACAACATGAGCGGTATCCACCCCAGCGCGATTATCGAAGACGGGGCGCAGATCGGGCAGGATTGCATCATCGGTCCTTTCAGCTATGTGGGTGCCAATGTAAAACTGGCGGACCGCGTCGAGTTGAAGTCTCATGTTGTTGTGACCGGTGATACATCGATCGGCGAAGACACCGTGATCTTTAATTTTTCGGTGATCGGTGAGATTCCGCAGGACCTGAAATTCGGCGGTGAAAATACGCGCCTTGAAATCGGTCAGCGCAACCGCATTCGCGAGCACGTGACGATCAATACCGGGACCGAAGGTGGCGGCGGTGTAACCCGGATCGGGGATGATTGCCTGCTGATGGCAGGCGTTCACGTGGCCCATGATGTGCAAATCGGCAACCGGGTAATCATGGTGAACCACGCCGGAGCAGCCGGTCACTGTATTGTCGAGGATGATGTGATCGTCGGTGGTATTTCGGGCCTGCACCAGTGGGTGCGTGTTGGTCGTGGGGCGATCATCGGTGCGCTCACCATGGTGCCAAAGGACGTCATTCCCTACGGTCTGGTACAGGCATCCAGGGGTGAGCTTGAAGGTCTGAACCTCGTGGGTCTCAAGCGTAAAGGTGTTTCGCGCGAAGACATCTCGGCATTGCGTTCCGCGTTCAAGGAGCTGTCTGAAGGCGATGGAACGTTCATGGATCGCGCAAACCGTCTTGGTCAGGGTAACGAAAGTGACTATGTGCAACGGATCGTTGATTTTGTCACCGGACACAGCGATCGGTCGTTCCTGACACCGAGGAAATAGGAACATGCTTGCGTTGATTGCGGGAACCGGGGCGCTGCCGACCGAATTGGTTGCCCAACTGGCGGAACGCCCGCTGATCTGCGCGATGGAAGGGTTCCTGCCGGATGATCTGGTCGCAGATGTCGTGTTTCCGCTTGAACAGCTTGGCAGTTTTATCGCAGGGCTTCAGGCAAGGGGCGTGACCGAGATCTGCATGGCCGGTGCAGTTCGGCGCCCGCAGGTTGATCCCAAACTTATTGACGCGGCAACGATGCCGTTGGTTCCGGTGATCCAGCAGGCCATGCTGTCGGGTGATGACGGAGCATTGCGGGCTATCATTGGCCTGCTGGAAGGTGCCGGTATGCGAGTCCGGGCAGCGCAGGAAATCGCCCCAAGCCTGTTGCCGCCTTTGGGCTGTCTGACCGAAGTGCATCCATCCGAAAGTGACATGACAGATGCAGACCGTGCTGCCGGAATTCTGCGGGCCATGGGGGCTGCGGATATTGGTCAGGCCTGTGCCGTCTCAAAAGGGCAGGTGTTGGCAGTCGAGGGTGTCTTTGGAACCGCCTGGATGCTTCAATCCCTGACGCAACGCCCGGACGCGGGCGGCGGCATATTGTTCAAAGGCCCAAAGCCCGATCAGGACCGGCGTGCTGATCTGCCTGCCATCGGGCCCGATACCGTCACGGATGCGGTCGCGGCAGGCTTGTCTGGCATCGTTCTGGAAAAGGGCGGTGTACTGGTTTTGGAAAAAGAACAGGTCGTCGCCGAATGTAACCGTCTTGGGCTGTTCCTGTATATTCGCGAGCGGGCGGTCTGATGCGCGTCTTTCTGGTCGCCGGTGAACCTTCGGGCGACCGGCTGGGCGGCGCGTTGATGGAGGGGCTGAAAACACTGATCCCCGATATTGAATTCGACGGGGTGGGCGGACCTTTGATGGCGGCTCAGGGGCTGACCAGCCGGTTTCCCATGTCGGAGCTTTCGGTGATGGGTTTGATCGAGGTTCTGCCGAAGTTTTTCCACCTCAAGCGTCGGATCTCGGAGACCGCGCACGCAGTGTTGGACACGCGGCCGGATGTTCTGATCACCATCGACAGCCCTGATTTCAGCCTGCGTGTCGCCAAAATCGTCAAAGGTGCCAGTGATATTCGCACCGTGCACTACGTTGCGCCCAGTGTCTGGGCCTGGCGTCCGGGGCGGGCGGATAAAATGGCAAAGGTCATCGACCATGTGCTGGCACTGCTTCCGTTCGAGCCGCCATACATGGAGCGGGCCGGGATGGAGTGCGACTTTGTCGGCCACCCGGTCACCAGCGAACCGACGGCAACACCGGCCGAGATTTCGGCATTCCGGAGCAAGTACGACCTGGGCGATGCACCAATCCTGCTGGCTCTGCCCGGATCGCGCCGGGGTGAAATTGAGCGTCTGGCAGACACGTTCGGTGAGGCATTGCAGCTGTTTTTGAAGGACCATCCAAGTTATCGCGTCGTGGTTCCAACCGTGGGTGCGACAACTGATTTGGTCAACGCTCTGACGCAAAACTGGCCGGGTGCACCAAAAGTGCTCGACCCGCGACAAATGGGGGCCGGGCTAGCCACGGTCGAAAAACGCGCGGCCTTTGGCACGGCATGTATTGCGCTGGCCGCTTCGGGTACTGTTTCGTTGGAACTGGCCGCGCAGAATACACCTATGGTGATCGCCTACAAACTCAATTGGCTAACCCAGAAAATGGCTGAACGCATGGTCAAGCTGGACACTGTTACATTGGTCAATCTGGTATCTGAAACACGCGCCGTGCCTGAATGCCTGCTGAACGATTGCCAACCAGAAATGATCGCCAAAGCCCTGCATGATGTGACCAACGCCCCTGACGCTCAGAAACTCGCGATGAACCTGACAATGGAACGGTTGGGGCGCGGAGGAGATGCTCCGGGATTGCGGGCGGCACGGGCTGTGCTGGACAGAATGCAGATTAAGAATGCTTGATCACGCGCTGTTCGCCGCTTCAGCCGGGATTGCCATGATATCCACTAATCTGGACAATCTGGCCGTCTTGCTGGGTTTGGTATTGGTGATCGAGCAGCGCCGCGCCATCATTGGCTTTGCTGTCGCACAGACAATCGTTCTGACAATGGCCATGACCGTCGCATTGGGCGTTGACCAGAGTGGCGCGCCGTTTTGGATCGGGTTTCTGGGTCTTGTGCCACTGGTCTTTGGTCTGCGCGGTATCTGGCGGCAGTTCGTCGGGGCCAATTCTGGAGAAACCGAGGCAAAAGGGGCCGTAACATCGGTGGTTACCCTGTTCCTGAGCCTGTCGATTGACAGTTTCGCGGTCATGACACCGCTATTGGCGGATTCTGCCCCTTCATACCGTGTTGCCGCCTTGATTGGCGCAGCATTGGCTGCTTCAGTTCTGGTCTTTACCGCCGCCTGGGGCGCCCCTCGGGCCAAAAGCCTGGGGCCACGCGTTGCCCGTATGGATCGGATCGCCCCATACATCATGGTCTGCGTCGGGCTCTATATCCTCTTCAATTCGCCCACGGATACCCTGTAACAGGCTTGTTCCGGCGTTCCGTCTCGGGTTTGTGATCCGCGAGCGTCTGTTGCTGCGGAGCGGACTTAAGATATCCTAGCGGAAAAGGAGATTTAATCATGACCCGCATCCCCCCTTTGGCGGACGCCGAGATGGCAGACGAGACACGCGTGTCACATGCGGTTTTGGGTGCTTATGGCTCGTTCGACAATTGGGCCCGGGTCGCCGCACATTGTCCACCGGTTCTGGAACATATCGCGGGCATGTTGACGGCGTTGCGGGAACAGCAGACCTTGCCGCGTCGTGCGCTGGAATTGGCCATGGTGACGGTTTCCAAATTGAACGCCTGTGACTACTGCGTCTCACATCATACTCCGCTGTTGACGGTTGCAGGTCTCAGCCCCGAAGGCGCTGCGCGTTTGCTAGATGTCGACAACCACCCCGAACTGGACGCGTGCGACAAGGCCGTCGTGCGATACGCCGAGGCTGTAACGACACGATCAGGCCGTATGCGCGACGCCGAGGTTTCCGGCCTGCGGGACTGGTTCAGCGATGCCCAGATTGTCGAGTTAACCTGGCGCATCGCATTGTGCGGTGCATTCAACCGGTTCAACGATGCGCTTCAGATCCAGATCGAACCAGAGGTTGAACCGGTTTCGGCCTAGTATCCGCGCCAGATCCAGCCGCCACCAAAAATGCGGCTGCCTTCCGAGGCATAGAAGACGCAGGCCTGACCGGGCGAGATGCCTTCTTCGGGTGTCAGCAATTCAACTTCGGCAGTGGTGTCGGACAGCGGTCGAATAATGGCCTCGCGCGGGGGGCGGGTCGAACGGACCTTGACTGAAAGGTGCCATTCTTCGCGCGAAGTGAAGGGTTCATCGCCCAGCCAGTTGATCTCACGCACGGGAACGACACGCGTTGCCAACATCTCTTTGGGGCCGACGACGACCTGTTTCTTGTCCACGTCCAGCTTGACCACATAAAGCGGCTCGCTCAGGCCGCCGATGCCCAAGCCGCGCCTTTGGCCGATCGTATAGTGGATCACACCGTTATGCTGTGCCAGTACGTGGCCATCGGCATGAACAATCTCGCCCGGTTCCGCAGCACCGGGGCGCAGCTTTTCAATGACGCTGGCATAGTTGCCGTCGGGCACAAAGCAGATGTCCTGACTGTCGGGCTTGTCCGCTACAGACAACCCATATTGAGCCGCCATTTCGCGGGTCGCGTCTTTTGAGGGCAGGTGACCAAGCGGGAAGCGCAGGAAATCAAGCTGTTCCGGCGTTGTCGAAAACAGGAAATAGGATTGGTCCCGGTTAGCATCTTCGGCGCTGTGCAGTTCCGGGCCGTCTGGCCCCATTTTGCGCTGGATATAGTGCCCGGTGGCCATACAGTCGGCCTCAAGATCCTTGGCGGTTTCCAGAAGGTCCTTGAATTTTACCCGCTCGTTGCAGCGAATGCAGGGGACGGGTGTTGCGCCTGCCAGATAGCTTTCCGCAAACTCATCGATCACCGCGTCTTTGAAGATGTTTTCATAGTCCAGAACATAGTGGGGAAACCCGCGCTCTTCCGCCACACGGCGCGCATCGTGGATATCGATCCCGGCACAACACGCCCCTTTCTTGGCCAGAGCCGCGCCATGGTCATAGAGTTGCAGTGTCACCCCCACCACATCATAGCCCTGATCGGCCAAGTAGGCCGCGACGACAGAGCTATCGACGCCCCCTGACATGGCCACAACCACCCGTGTTTCCGACGGCGGTTTGGCAAAGCCAAGCGAGTTCAGCGGGGTCTCGGTGTCGAGGGCCATTGGCGGTTCCTGTCCGGGTTAAGAAAGACCGGCAGAATATAGGAAAATTCTACACACTCTCAAGAGGCGGTTTCATACGACCTTAAGTAGGCTGGCGTCAGCTTTGATGCAGCAAAAAGGGTAAAGCGATGTATTTGCACAAAGTGGAAGGGCCAAGGTCTGTTTCTTTGCCGGATGGGTCCATACTGACGCGCGCCGATCTGCCGCCGACAAGCACAAGGCGGTGGGTGGCCTCACGCAAGATTCTGGTCGTGCGTGGTGTGCTTTACGGGCTGATCAGCCTGTCTGAGGCAAAACAGAAATACGGCATAAGTGACGAAGAGTTCAACGGCTGGGTTTCCCTAGTCGCGGAACACGGTGTCGAGGCTTTGAAAGCCACGGCCTTAAAAAAATATCGACAACCTAAGGGAGAGCGGGAATAAATGATTCAACGGTAACGTCAGATTAACCATTCTTGGTCAGGTTTGATTTTAATTGGAATTATTGACCCGAATTGGAGCAGTGAAAATGCGTATACTTCTTGTCGAGGATGATCCGACCACGTCTAAAAGCATCGAACTGATGCTGACGCATGCGAACCTAAACGTTTATGCAACGGATCTTGGCGAAGAAGGTATCGATCTGGCAAAGCTCTACGATTACGACCTGATCTTGCTGGACCTGAACCTGCCGGATATGAACGGGCATGAAGTGTTGCGCCAGTTGCGGATTGCCCGGGTGGAAACACCTATCCTGATCCTTTCGGGCGCAGATGATACGGACAGCAAGATCAAAGGTTTCGGGTTTGGCGCGGATGACTATCTGACCAAACCCTTCCATCGCGAAGAACTGGTGGCTCGCATTCATGCCATCATCCGCCGGTCGAAAGGGCATTCGCAGTCCATCATCCACACTGGTCGCGTGGCTGTAAATCTGGACGCCAAGACCGTTGAGGTGGACGGAAAAACCGTGCACCTGACAGGAAAAGAGTACCAGATGCTGGAATTGCTCAGCTTGCGTAAGGGCACGACTCTGACCAAGGAAATGTTTCTGAACCACCTTTACGGCGGCATGGATGAACCCGAGTTGAAGATCATCGACGTCTTCATCTGCAAACTGCGCAAAAAACTCAGCAACGCAACGGGTGGCGAGAATTATATCGAAACCGTATGGGGCCGGGGTTACGTGTTGCGCGATCCGCAAAGCAACACTCTGGACGAGACGAGAATGGCGGTCGGCCTCTGATTTGAACCGTTTGTGTCGCTGGTAGTCCAGGGCGGCACGTTGCACTCACGGCTCAGCACATCTGGACCTGGCCATGACCTCGCCCTATCACTGAGGTCCAAGAACGCGTGACAGGGCGAGGCCATGAGCAATTCCATTCCCATATCAGACCTGACGGATGATGAGGCGCGTGCCGAACTGGCGCGGTTGGCGGACATCCTGTCGCGAGCCAACACTCTGTATCACGCAGAAGATGCGCCCGAGTTGTCGGATGCGGATTATGATGCCCTCAAACGCAGAAACGCCGAGATCGAGGCGCGTTTCCCCCACTTGAAACGTGCTGACAGCCCAACAGAGCAAGTCGGTGCCAAACCGGCGGACGGGTTTTCGAAAGTTACTCATGCCGTCCGAATGATGTCACTGGGCAACGCGTTCGACGATGGGGACATTGCCGATTTCGACACCTCGATTCGCAAATATCTGGGCCTTGATGCAGGCGCGCCGCTGGCTTTCACAGCCGAACCCAAGATTGACGGCCTGTCTTTGTCCTTGCGCTATGAGAGCGGACAGCTGGTTCAGGCCGCAACGCGGGGCGACGGTGAAGTTGGCGAGAACGTGACGGCCAACGCGTGCACCGTCTCTGATATTCCACAGCAGATTGAAAACGCGCCCGAAATTCTTGAGGTCCGGGGCGAGATTTACATGTCTCACTCTGATTTCGAAGCGTTGAATAAGCGGCAGGCTGAACGGGGGGGCAAGTCCTTTGCCAACCCGCGCAATGCGGCGGCAGGGTCACTGCGTCAGCTGGATTCGGAAATTACCCGATCGCGCCCGTTGCGCTTCTTCGCCTATGCCTGGGGTGAACTGTCAGAACCTTTGGCGGATACCCAGATGGGAGCGATTGAGCGTCTTGCGGCCCTTGGGTTCCCCACGAATCCCTTGACCCGGCTATGTACCACGACTGAGGACATGATCGCTCATTACCGGGATATCGAAGCGCAGCGTGCGACCTTGGGGTATGACATCGATGGGGTTGTCTACAAGGTAAACGATCTGTCGTTGCAGGCGCGTTTGGGTTTCCGCTCAACGACGCCAAGATGGGCAATCGCACATAAATTCCCAGCCGAACTGGCCTGGACCAGATTGGAGGCGATCGACATTCAGGTTGGTCGCACAGGGGCGCTCAGCCCCGTGGCACGGTTGCATCCTGTAACGGTTGGCGGGGTGGTCGTCTCCAATGCCACTTTGCACAACGAGGATTACATCGCCGGGCGCGACGCCAAAGGCGGCACGATCCGTGATGGAAAAGATATCCGAGTGGGCGATTGGGTTCAGGTCTATCGCGCGGGCGACGTGATCCCCAAACTGTCGGATGTCGACTTGTCCAAACGCCCCGCCGATGCACGTCCCTTTGCCTTTCCGACACATTGCCCCGAATGCGAGAGCGATGCGATCCGCGAAGAAGGCGACGCGGTTCGACGGTGCACCGGCGGCCTGATCTGTCCTGCGCAGGCCGTTGAAAAGCTGAAACATTTCGTGTCCCGCAAAGCTTTTGATATAGAAGGGCTGGGTGCAAAACAGATTGAAATGTTCTATGGTGATCCAACCCTTCCGATCAATGCGCCAGCTGATATCTTCACGCTGGAACAGCGGGACTCAGCTAGTCTGACGCGGTTGAAAAACCGGGACGGGTGGGGCGAAACATCCGCCAGGAACCTGTTCGAAGCCATTGATGAAAAACGGAAAATACCCTTTGCGCGCTTGTTGTTCGCACTGGGCATTCGACATGTTGGTGAAGTGGGCGCGCGTGATCTGGCACTTTTTTACCGCGACTGGGATGCAATGGCGCTCGCGTTGGACACTGCACGCCCGGCTGCGCTGGCCCAAAGGCGGGCGGATGAGGCGGAAGATGCCGAGCGTGCGGCGGCCCAGCTTGAAGGGCGTCGCGCGCGCGTGAAAGAAGTGCGGGACGCAGCCATCGCGGATGCCAATGTCGGTGCAGATGCCAATGCCGCCTGGACAGAGCTGATCGGCATCGACGGTATTGGCGCAACGCTTGGCCTTTCGCTGTCGGACGCATTTGCCAATGAAGAGGAACGACGGGCTTTCGACACGCTGCGCAGCGAATTGACGGTTATCGCCCCCGACGCGCCAGCCTCGGACAGTCCGGTCGCGGGTAAAACCGTAGTGTTCACCGGAACGCTGGAAAAGATGACCCGCGCCGAGGCGAAAGCGCGGGCCGAGGCGTTGGGCGCGAAGGTTTCCGGATCTGTCAGCAAGAAAACCGATATTCTGGTTGCGGGTCCCGGGGCCGGGTCAAAGGCGAAGAAGGCAGCGGAACTTGGGATCGAAACTTTGGACGAGGATGGCTGGCTTCAGCTGATAGAAGGCGCATGAGCGGACGGCCCGAACAGCTTTTCCCGCTATTTGCGGGGCTGGAAACGTTGGATGGCGTCGGCCCCAAGACCGCACAAGCCATGGCACAGACCGGGGCGGTATCCCCGCGCGATGTTCTGTTCAGCCTGCCTTATGCCGTGGTGGATCGGCGCAGGCGGGATACAATTCAGGGGGTGGACCTGCCGGCCACTCTGACTGTCGACGTGACAGTTGGCCTGCACAGGCCACCCCGCAACAAGGGGGGGGCCTACCGCGTTCATGTCGAAGACAGTCAGGCCGATTTCCAGCTGGTCTTTTTCCACGCACGTGGTGAGTATCTGAAGAAAGTGTTGCCGCAAGGATCACGCCGCGTGGTTTCCGGCAAGTTGGAACTGTTCGACGGCATGGCACAGATGGTGCATCCGGACCACATGCTGCCCGTTGAACAAGCCGGAGATATCCCGGAATTCGAACCGGTTTACCACCTGACGCAAGGGCTGACCCAGAAAACAGCATTCAAGGCCAGTCGCAGTGCATTGGCACGCGCTCCCAAGCTAGAGGAATGGATCGATCCGGCGCAGGTGTCACAGCAAAACTGGCCGGATTGGGCTTCGGCCATTCACGCCGGTCACAATCCGCGCGGCGCTGATGATGTCGCGCCGTTTGCCCCCGCGCGACAGCGGCTGGCGTATGACGAGTTGTTTGCGCATCAGCTGACGCTCGCTCTGGCCCGGCAGCGAGAGCGCAAGTCGCGGGGGATCGTCAGCGTTGGAACCGGGGCACTGCAATCAAAGGTGTTGGCAAGCCTTCCATATCGCCCCACTGGCGCACAAACGCGCGCCATTGATGAGATTTCGGCTGATGTGGCGTCTGACGCCCGAATGAACCGGCTGTTACAGGGCGACGTCGGCGCCGGTAAGACGCTGGTTGCCTTCATGGCCCTTCTGATCGCGGTTGAGGCAGGCGGGCAGGGCGTGATGATGGCCCCGACTGAAATTCTGGCACGCCAGCATCTGGAAGGATTGCGCCCCCTGGCGGAGCAGGCCGGAGTGGTTCTGGAACTGCTTACCGGACGTGACAAGGGCGCGGAGCGGCGTGCCAAGCTTGAGGCGCTTAAACAAGGCGATATTCACATTCTGGTTGGCACACATGCAGTGTTTCAAAGCGATGTTGAATTCAAGGCGCTGAGATTGGCCATCGTCGACGAACAGCACCGGTTTGGCGTGCGGCAGAGGATGGAATTGTCGGAAAAAGGCAAGGGAGCCGATGTTCTGGTAATGACCGCCACCCCCATCCCGCGCAGTCTGGCGCTGGCGCAATATGGCGATATGGATGTTTCGGTGTTGGATGAAAAACCTCCGGGGCGAAAACCGATCAAAACGGCAATTGTCAGCACACAGCGTATGGACGAAGTCATCGCCCACCTGCGGCGCGCGATTGATGAGGGGCGACAGTGTTACTGGGTGTGTCCTCTGGTCGACGAATCCGAAGTTTCAGACCTTACAGCGGCCGAGGAACGCTTCAAACGCCTGCGGGCCATTTTGGGTGAGGGCGTTGTGGGGCTGGTTCATGGTCAGATGCCACCTGCTGACAAAGACGCCGCGATGACCGCGTTTCAGAACGGGCAAACAAAGGTGCTTGTTGCCACGACGGTGATCGAGGTCGGCGTGAACGTACCCAACGCAACGATCATGGTCATTGAACGGGCCGAGATCTTTGGGCTGGCGCAATTGCACCAGTTGCGGGGGCGCGTTGGGCGCGGGGATGCGGAATCCACCTGTTTGCTGATGTATCAACCACCGCTCAGCGAGGGTGGGCGCAAGCGGCTGGAGGTTCTGCGCGAGACAGAGGATGGCTTCCGAATCTCGGAAACTGACCTTGAGATGCGAGGCGCGGGCGATCTGATCGGGACTGCGCAATCCGGGTTGCCAAAATTCCATATCGCGGACCTGGAACGTCAGGCAGGATTGATGGCCGTCGCCCAATCCGATGCGCGGGCGCTGCTAACGACCGATCCCAAACTGACCTCGGACAGGGGACAGGCCGCGCGTGTTCTGCTTTGGCTGATGAAACAGGATCAGGCGATCCGTTTGATTTCAGTGGGTTAGCTTTAACGTTCTCTAAAGTTCACAAATGTTCTCAAAAAGTTCTTTACCTGCGCTTGGAAATATGAGAACAAAAGGTCAACAAAGGATTAAAACTCTGACCGGAGGTGACCCTATGCTGACCCAGATCAAGACCGCTTTCTGCCGCGCGCAATCGACTATCCTGCAGGATGCCGTTGGCGTGGTGTCTTTGGTCGTGATGCTGATGGTGGCTCTTCACCTACCGGTTGGTTTTTAAGCCTTTCTGCCTGCGATCTCGTGCCGAAAAATCCGCGCTGTCATCCCCATTTCAGTCAAGGGTGACCTGCCTGTCCCAAACCCCTTGAGGGGCCATGCCTCGGCCCCGCGCGGTACACCGGACCCCACACGAGACACGCAATACCTGCCGCCGCCCTTTCGCCCGGAAAGCGCGGCGGCTTTTTTTACAATTGGCCGGTTTTGAAGATTTCCAACAGCGCGGACAGGACTGAGTTAGCAGCTACCGAGGCCAAGATCATGCCCATGACACGGCTGATGATTGCCGCGCCTGAATGACCGATCAGCCGAATGATGGGCTCGGCCAATAGCATCAGCACAAACGCAACCAGCAATACAGAAAGCATGACAAGCGCTGTGATACCCTGATCTGCGATACTGTAGCGGTGGTTGTCCGTCAGGATAACGATTGCCAGCATTGCACCGGGCGATGCCAGTGAAGGCACGGCAAGCGGGAAGATCGCCGGGTTCTGCTGGTGATACGCGTCTTCACGGTCTTCTTCGGCTTGCCTTTGTTCAACCTCTTGTTTGCTCTCACCAAAGATCATCGTCAGGGCAAAAAGGAACAGGATAATACCGCCAGCGACCTGAAACGAATTCAGCCCGATATCCAGCGCTTCAATCAGCACCTGACCAAATACTAGGAAGAACAGCAATACGGCAGCACTTATCACGGCTGCTAACAGCGCTGTCCGCCGCCGGCCTGCCGCGTCCAATCCGGCCGTAACTGCGATGAAAACGGGAATTGTTCCAATCGGGTCGATAACGACCCAAAGCGTCACGAAATGCTCGAGCAAATTATTCAAACCCATCCCTCCTGAAATCTGTGCTGAGGGTAAACGGGTTTACGCCAAATAGCTATAATCAGGCGCAGTTTGCCTGTTCAGCCTGCGCCATAGCCTCAGCCGCGGCATCCAGAACCAGCAGGATCGACGCGTGGCGGTTCTTATAATCCCGTGCGGGCATAAGCACTTCAAGCCCGTCAAACGGCGCATCGGGTGCAGGGCCACCAGTCTTGAGCATGGCCGCCAACTGATCGCGCGCAGCTTCGACCTGCGCCCGCGACGCGCCAATTATTGCATCTCCGACGACCGAGGCGGACGCTTGCCCCAAAGCACAGGCCTTGACGTCCTGACCAAAGGCACTGATCTGACCATCGCGAACCTTGATGTCCACAGTTACAGTCGATCCGCATAAAGGTGAGCGTTTCTTAACAGTTGCATCGGGATCTTCCAGTCGTTCAAGATACGGAATATCCGCAGCCAGCGCCAGAATGCGCCCGGAGTACAGCTTAATCAGGTCGTTCTCGCCGCTCATGGCTTTCCCTCGTCGTGTGTTACCCATACATAGTGGCCAGCCCACCGGTTGCAAAAGGTTTTTAAGATGTCTGACCCAGTCGTGTTTGATCCCTTTACCTTGAGATTTAATGAGGCGGGTCTGATCCCGGCGATTGCGCAGGATGAAACATCAGGCGAAGTTCTGATGATGGCCTGGATGAATGTGCAGTCGGTTGAGAAGACCCTTGAAACCGGGCGGGTAACCTATTGGTCGCGCTCGCGGCAGGCCTTCTGGATCAAGGGCGAAACCTCGGGCCATGTGCAGGAATTGGTGGATTTCCGGATCGATTGCGACCGGGACTGCCTATTGGTTCTGGTCCGTCAAACCGGTGCAGCCTGCCATACCAACCGACGAACCTGTTTTTTTACCGCCGTTCGGGATGGGATCGAAACTGAACTGATGGCGCCAATGGAGTAGGGGTCAAAGCCCAACCATTCGGCGAATGTCGTCGGGGCTGGCTCCTTCGGCCCGGTATTTTGAAATCGCGCGGGCATCGTCGCGTTTGGCCAGCCGTTTGCCTGCACCATCGCGGATCAGATCATGGTGGAAATACTCGGGTGTCGGCAGGTTCAGTAACGCCTGCAACAGAACGTGGATGCGGGTCGCGTCAAACAGGTCCCGTCCTCGAACCACCTGTGTTACGCCCTGAGCAGCATCGTCAAGTACGACGGACAAATGATACGACGTCCCCATGTCACGGCGAGACAGAACAACATCACCTATGGTGGTTATCAACTCATCAGGCGTGAAAGTGGTAATACCGGTTTCGCCGCCCGGACCCGAACCCAGCTCAAGAAACCGATACCTGTCGGGGTTGCGGACTGCCCGACACGCCTTGACCACGTCCAATCGCAAGGGGTCCTGAGTTGGACGAGGAAGGATCGATAAATCTTTGCCAACAAACCTTTTTCGACAGGTCCCGGGATAAACAAGCCCGTCGGGTCCAAGCATCGGCGCGCCTTCCTGCGGCGCACTGGCTGCTGCTGCTATATCTTTGCGATTACACGTGCACGGATACAAAAGCCCCTGCGCCCATAGCTGGTCCAGCGCCTTATGGTAAACGTCCATACGATCCGATTGGCGCATTACGGGTTCAGGCCATGTCAGCCCCAGCCATCTGAGGTCGCTGTATATCTGATCCTCCCATAGCTGTCGTGAGCGGGATCGATCGATATCCTCAATTCGCAGCAAGAACCGGCCGCTTTCAGATGCGGCCCTATCGCTGGCAACCAACGCAGAATACGCGTGACCAAGGTGAAGGGGGCCTGTTGGGGATGGCGCAAAGCGCGTTACAAGAGTCACGCTTTTTCTAATACATACACGTCAGAGTTAAGGTTGATCCCAGGCAGGTGGGGGCCGTGTTCACGAAATAACAAACGTGCTGCCCCCATGTCGACCCAATCCGTCAGACGGCAGGTGAATTTATGGTCCGCCAACGCATGATCGTTCAGCGAAAAGCCAAGTAAACCACCCTTGGGCAGTGCGTGCATCAACAAATCCAGTGTCTCGGGCGGGGCAGCACCTTTTCCAATCACTCCAATAGCAGTGATCATCGTGTACTCCCCACGTTTCAACGGCGCAGGCTTGGCGATATCGAATCCGGTCAATGTTCGGTAAACGCCCTTGCTGGCGGCTTCCTGAAGCATGTTCTCTGTTGGGTCCATCCCATCGATGACCTCAAAGCCGACAGCGCGCAGGGCAAGCCCTGACAACCCGGTGCCGCAGCCGTAGTCCAGAATAGGTGTCTGAGGCTTCGGTGCGAAAGACCACAAAGCCGCAGCTACACGGCCCGGCGTGGCGTAACCGTGTTCACCAACTTCCTTTTCATAGGTCGCAGCCCAGTTCTGATAGTGCGCTTCAGTCGCTTCAGGCGTGCTGAGGTTGTATGTGCTGTTCAGAAACGTGTCGTTCATTCCAGCATGCTAGGCCGAGACCGCATTACGCGTCCAGTCAGCAATGTTCCAACCAGGTACTCCATTCAGCTTTGGCCCGGTCGGTATAGGCCTTGTACCGGTCTTTACGACCCCGGCGCCCGCCTTTCAGGCCATCCACGGGGCGAAACAGGCCGAAATTCACGTTCATCGGCTGAAAGGTCTTGGCCTCGGCACCGCCCGTAATGTGATGGATCAAAGCACCCATTGCGCTGTCTTGCGGAACGGTTGGCAGGTCACGCCCCAAAATCTGAGCAGCGGCAAGCCGACCAGCCAGCAACCCCATCGCGGCGCTTTCTACATAGCCTTCGACGCCCGTGATCTGTCCGGCAAACCGGATGTTGGGTTTGGATTTCAACCGCATTTGCGAATCCAAAAGCGTGGGAGAGTTGATGAACGTGTTGCGGTGGATGCCGCCCAACCGGGCAAAGCTGGCATTTTCCAAACCCGGGATCATACGGAACACGTCGGTCTGGGCGCCATACTTCATCTTGGTCTGGAAACCCACGATGTTGAACAAGGTGCCCAACGCGTTATCACGGCGCAGCTGCACCACTGCATGCGGTTTCACATCGGGCTCATGCGTGTTGGTCAGCCCGACCGGTTTCATCGGACCATGGCGCAGCGTTTCGCGACCGCGTTCGGCCATAACCTCGATGGGTAGACAGCCGTCAAAGTAACCTGCTGTCTCTCCTTCGTGAAATTCGGTTTTATCTGCTGCCAGAAGCGCATCTATGAAGGCTTCGTACTGATCCCGGTCCATCGGACAGTTCAGATAGGCTGTCCGCTCTTCTTCAGTCTCGCCCTTGTCGTAGCGTGATTGCATCCACGCTTTGCTCATGTCGATGCTCTCGGCATAGACGATCGGTGCGATGGCGTCGAAAAAGGCAAGTGCGTCAGACCCTGTCTCGGCCTGGATGGCCTGACCCAGCGCGGACGACGTCAGGGGACCGGTCGCAAAGACCCACTGACCTTCGTCGGGCAGGGTCGTTACTTCTTCGTCGGTTACCGTCACGCGCGGATGGGCGCGAAGTTTTGCAGTCACACTTTCTGCAAACGGGTCACGATCCACAGCCAGAGCGCCACCGGCTGGCAAGCGGTGTTCATCGGCTGTTGTCATGATCAACCCATTGGCGGCGCGCATTTCCCAATGCAGCAGGCCCACTGCGTTCTGCTCATCATCATCCGAACGGAACGAGTTCGAGCACACCATTTCCGCCAGGTTGCCGGTCTGGTGTGCAAAGGTGCCGATGGTCGGACGCATTTCGTGAATCACAACATCCACGCCCATTTCAGCAGCTTGCCAGGCCGCTTCTGACCCGGCCATGCCGCCGCCTACAATATGCAAAACTTGTGTCATGCGATGCCACATAGGGCAGACCACAATCGGGCGCAACTGAGGCAAAGCGGTTTCGCGAATTTTATGGAAGGTGTCTTGGGGTCGCCGCTGCGGGATTGTCAGCGCTGGTGAGAGAGACCAGCTGGAGGGACCTTCCGCCCACGGCGACCCAAAAGTGTCCTGAGGCCTTGGCCTCGACCCAGCTTTGCCACAGAGTCGCCCTTTTGAAAAGTGCAAAATTCAAAACAGTGGCGAAAAATGTGCAAAACAATTGCTTTATTGGGACCAATTTGGGGGACGTTTTTCGATAAAGGCTGAAATGCCTTCTTCTGTATCCCGGTAAAGCATGTTCTGCGCCATGACGTCGCCGGCATAGGCATAGGCCTGATCCAACGGCATCAGAAGCTGTTGATAAAACGCCTCTTTACCGATTTTGACCGCGGCTCCCAGTTTGGAGGCGACCAGTTCTGCAAGCGCATTGGCTTCGTGTTCAAGCCGTGTCTCGGGGACAACGCGGTTGACCAAACCCAGATCGGCAGAACGTTCGGCTGATATGAAGTCTCCGGTTGTCAGCATCTCAAATGCCTGCTTTCTGGGGATATTGCGGCTGAGGGCCACCATGGGGGTCGAGCAGAACAAGCCGATATTGACCCCGTTCACCCCAAACCGTGTGCCTTCGGCGGCGACGGCCATGTCACAGGTGGCCACCAGCTGACACCCGGCGGCGGTTGCAATGCCGTGGACCTGTGCGATGACGGGCTGGGGCAGGGACTGGATCGACATCATCACCTTCGCGCAGCGCGAAAACAGGTCATTGAAATAAGCCTTGCCACCATCTTCGGACTGGCGTCCGGCCGTCATCTGTTTCAGGTCGTGCCCGGCGCAAAAAGCCTTGCCCTGACCCGCCAGGATCACTGCCCGGATCGACGTGTCTTTACGCAACGTGTCCAGTTCAGCCTGAAGCGCCGAAAGCATCTCGTCGCTCAGCGCGTTCAGCCGCTCTGGGGCGTTCATTGTAAGCCTTGCAACAGCGCCGGTGTCGTTACGTTCCAGAATTGCCATCTTGCCCTCCGATCCCATGTTGGGCCAACTCTAAGTCGGTATGAGCAGGAGGGAAAGCATGGCGTTGGCAATGAACCGGGACGAACTGTCACAATACCTAAAGGAGGTTTTCCCACAGGTGCATAAAGACTTTGTCGTCGAAGACCTGACCCAAGATACAATCACCATGCGCCTTGTTGTGCAGGATCAGCATCTGCGGCCGGGGGGCACGGTTTCGGGGCCATCCATGTTTGGGCTGGCCGATGTTTGTGTATACGCGATGGTTCTGGCGCGAAAAGGGCGTCAATCCCTGGCGGTCACAACGAACAGTTCCCTGGACTTTCTGCGCAAACCAAAAGGCAACACGGACATGATCGCCAGATGTCGCCTGCTGAAACTGGGCCGGTCTTTGGCCGTCGGTGACGTGCTGATGTATTCCGACGGCGCGGAAGACCCTGTTGCCAGAGCGACGATGACCTATTCCCTGCCACCTGCAGGGTCTGCGGCGGCGAAGTTCGGATAAAAAAAGACCGGGGACAAGCCCCGGCCAGGAAGAGGTCCCAATAATGGGACTGGGGATCAGTTAAATCTGCCAAAAATGGCGCTTTACCTCGCTGCGCGCATCATGGCGTGTCAGACCGACATCTCTCAGCAAGCGGTCATCCAGATAACTAAGGTTAATGCGGCTGCGACGACGGCGTTCCCATTGAGTGACCGCCGCCGCAAACCGCACGGCCAGTGCGGCGGCCAGAGGCAGCCGGGGGCTGTCGGTCAGCAGCAGAAGGGCGGGGGTGTGCATTGTGCGTGTCATCTCGGAATTCCTTTCAAATTGTATTGACACAAAATAGCTGTACTTGGTACACATGACTGATACATTCGAAATTGTGTCAAAAGCAAAGGAAGAATTGTAATGGATACAATTTGGCCAGAGGTGCTGCCGAAATCCAAAGGACCGAAATACACTCTAGTCGCAGACACAATTCGAAAAGCCATAGATAACAAATCTTTGGAAGTCGGCGTCAAACTTCCTCCGGTGCGCGAACTGGCGTATCGCCTGCAAATAACACCTGGGACAGTCGCGCGCGCCTATACAATCCTGACAGATGAGGGGTTGTTACAAGCCGAAGTCGGGCGTGGTACATTTGTTGCGCCGCCAAAATCGCCCATTCTTGACGACGTTTGGGCGCGACAACTGCACCTTCGGGACGACAAGTGCAATGCCAATGTAAGCCTGTTCAGCCCAAGGTTGGCAGATATGGGGCAGGTGTCCCTGATCCGTGAATGTCTGAAGAAAGTTTCGCAAGCCGATCCGGGTTTGTTTCTGAATTACCCGACGCGCGATGCGTATCAGCCCGTACGACAGGCGGTTGTGGACTGGTTGTCAGACCTCCCGCTGGGCGCGCTGACCCATGATGATATTGTGTTGACACACGGTGGCCAGAACGGGCTTTGCGTTGTGTTTCAGACGATCCTGCGCGGGCCCAAACCTGTCGTACTGGTCGAGGACCTGTCTTACGCCGGGTTCCGCCGTGCAGGTGAACTGATGCGGGCGGAAGTGGTCGGTGTAAAGATGGACAAATGGGGTGTCGATCCCGCGGCGCTAGAGCATGTTCTGCGCCAGACCACAGCGCAGGCCGTCTGCGTGTCGCCAGAAGTTCAAAATCCAACGGGCGCGCACACACCGTTGGCGCGTCGAAAGGAAATCGTTGAGATTGCCCGGCGCTTTGATTTGCAGATCATTGAAGATGACTGCTATCGCATGGGCGATGCCCGAGAGCCCAGCTTTCGGGCGCTGGCGCCTGAACGGGGATGGCATGTGTCATCAATCTCGAAAATTCTGACACCGGCATTGCGTGTGGGTTTTGCTATCGCCCCCAGAGAAAGAAGTGTGGATCTGCGCCGGTCCGCTGAATACGGATATTTCGGATTGGCCCAACCCTTGGCGGAATTGACCCGCCTTCTGCTGTCCGATCCGCGCACGCGCCAGATTGCCAGGGATGTGCGTACGCGGATGGGGGATTATCTACGCGTTGCTGTCAATACCTTGGGTGGGTTTGATCTGAACTGGGCCCCTGACGTTCCCTTTGTCTGGCTGAACCTTCCGTCTGGCTGGCGGTCGGCTGCATTCAGTCGCGCGGCCGAGCGGGAAGGGATACAACTCCGATCCGCCGACGAGTTCGCGCTGCGCGATGGGCGCGCGCCGAACGCGGTCCGTATCGCCATGAATGGTCATGTGTCGCTTGAACGGTTCGAGGACGCGATGCAGCGCCTGCGTGTTCTATTGGACAATCCGCCAGAACAAATCAGCGTTTGAAGGTGGGGTAAAATAATACCTATTTTGCAAGACTTTGTTTTTATTTATATAAATAAGGAAAGTGCCGCTTGACCTGCGTGCAGGCACCTCATAAAACCCGTCCATCGAATTCGGGCCGCTCCGCTGGGGCGGTCTTTCACATCAAACAGGACTATCCTGCCATGAAAACCTTTTCTGCAACACCTGCAGACATCGACAAGAAATGGATCCTGATCGACGCCGAAGGCGTTGTTCTGGGCCGTCTTGCTTCGATCGTCGCCATGCGCCTGCGTGGCAAGCACAAAGCGTCGTTTACTCCGAACATGGACATGGGCGACAATGTCATCGTGATCAACGCTGACAAAATCCAGATGACTGGTAAGAAGCGCGAAGAAAACTTCTACTGGCACACTGGCCACCCCGGCGGCATCAAGTCGCGCACCAAACAGCAGATTCTGGAAGGTGCACACCCCGAGCGCGTGGTCTTCCAGGCCGTCAAGCGCATGCTGCCAGGCAACCGCCTGTCGCGCCAGCAGATGACCAACCTGCGTATCTATGCCGGTGCCGAGCACCCGCACGAGGCCCAGGCCCCCGAAGTTCTGGACGTCAAGTCCATGAACAAGAAAAACACCCGGAGCTAATGACCGATGGTTGATCAGATCAATACTCTCGAAGAGCTGAGCGCCGTCGCAGGCGTTGAAACCGTGGCCGAAGAAGTCATCGTGCGTGAACCCGTACGTGACGAGCTGGGCCGCTCCTACGCCACTGGCAAACGTAAAGACGCTGTTGCCCGCGTTTGGATCAAGCCGGGTTCCGGCAAAGTCACCGTGAACGGCAAAGATCAGGACGTCTATTTTGCACGCCCTGTTCTGCAGCTGATCCTGCGCCAGCCGTTCCAGGTTGCCGGCGTAGAAGGTGAATTCGACGTTGTTGCAACCGTCAAAGGCGGTGGCCTGACCGGTCAGGCCGGTGCGGTCAAGCACGGCATCTCGAAAGCGCTGCAACTCTATGATCCGAACCTGCGTGGTGCCCTGAAAGCCGCTGGCTTCCTGACCCGCGACAGCCGCGTTGTGGAACGTAAGAAATTCGGTAAGCGCAAAGCCCGCCGTTCGTTCCAGTTCTCGAAGCGTTAATTCGCCGGGAATACCCAAAAGAAAGGGCTCGCACTTGCGAGCCCTTTTGCTTTGCGCTGGTCAGGGATTCATTCTTCGTAAACGAGTTTCCACGCACCGTTATCAACAACGTTGACGAACACAGTATCCGCGCCCTGATGGTCTTCAGGGCCATAGGTGATATGGTTGCCAACCAGATCGTCCTGATAATCCAGCGTTTCCATCGCTGCGATGAAACTGTCCTGCGTCAGATCGGGTCCTGCGGCTTCTAACGCCTTGACCATCATTTCAGCCGCCGAATAACCCAGCATGGCAAATCCGACCGGATCTTCGCCCGTGGCTGCCTTGTACTCCTCGATAAATGCCGCCGGAGCAGGTTGATCCGCACGCGCCCAAAGATCCTGCCACGAAGCCGCCGCGTAGAATCCATCGGTCACGCCACCGGGTACCTGCGCCACGACCGTCAGGAAACTGGCCGAGGTGCCGAGAAATTTCATATCGGTCAGGCCCATTTTCTTAGCGGTGCCCACGACAGTGATCGCCTGCCGCACCCCAAGCGCCATGGTGACGATATCGCAACCCTCTTCCTTGAGCTTGCTCAGCGATCCAACGAAATCCGTCTCATCCGGTTTGTGAGTGGTTTCTGATCCAAAAGTGATCCCGGCTTCTTCGGCTCCGGCCTTGCTGCCTTCTAGAATTTCCTCACCAAAATCTGTCGGCAGGTACATGGTGCAGACCGTCTTTGATCCAAACTCGCCTGCCAGATAGTTCACACCGACACGCGCCTGATCGAAATAGGTCGAGAAAGAGGTGAACTTGTTCCGCATGGGTTCCTGCAACATCTGACGCGCAGCAGTAAGTGGCGCCACGTTGGGAATGCCCTTGGGATCCAACAGCTTGAATCCTGCCATGTTCATCGGCGTTCCAAGCGACTGCAACATGGCAAATACCTTGTCGCGATTGAGCAATTTGTTATAGCCCTGCATGGCTCGCGGCATCTGATAGCCATTGTCTTCGACCACGTAACGAATTTTGCGCCCGTGCACGCCACCAGCCGCATTCACCCGATCAAAGACGACATTTGCACCTTTGGTCGCCGGAACACCCACTGCGGCGAAAATCCCGCTCAGGTCGTTGACAGAACCAATGACAATCTCATCATCGGTCACGCCCTGTGTTTGCGCCCAACCAAGTGTTGCCGTTGCCGTCAGCAATGATGCGACCGCCAGCCTGTTACGTAATTTCTTCATCTCTTTCCTCCCGTTAATCTTTTGGTCAAGTGTACATGTCTTCGATCAGATGCCCGTGTTTCTTTTCCACCAATCCGCGCTTCAGCTTCATCGTGGCTGTAAGCTCGTCGTCTTCAGCGGTCAGCAGGACGTCAATCAGACGGAAATCCTTGACCTGCTCGACCCGCGCAAATTCTGCATTCACAGCGGCAATTTCTGAACTGATCAACTGCCTGATTTCCGGTGCTGCGCATAGCGAGGCAAAATTCGAGAATGGGATTTTATGGCCTTGCGCGTATTTTTCGACATTTTCCTGATCAATCATGATCAGTGCCGTCAGAAATTTGCGCCTGTCCCCGATAATGATTGCGTCCGCGACATAATGACTGAACTTAAGGCGGCTTTCGATCTCGGCTGGGGTGATGTTCTTACCCCCCGCGGTGATAATGATATCCTTCAGGCGGCCCGTGATGGTGACATAGCCATCCGTATCTATTGACCCCATATCCCCCGTACGCAGCCAGCCATCGGCGGTGAAGGTTTCTGCCGTCTTCGCGTTGTTGCGCCAGTATCCTTGAAAAATGTTCAGGCCCTTCAGTTGGATTTCACCATCGTCCGAGATGCGGATGTCGCACCCTTCGACGGCTTTGCCTATGGTTCCGATCTTATTGCTGTCTGTGGTGTTGAGCGTGGCAAGGCCCGAAGTTTCGGTCATCCCGAACCCTTCCACTAACGGCACGCCGATGGACCAGTACCATTTAAGCAGATCGGTCGAGATTGGGGCAGCACCCGTTCCTCCTCGTCGCAGTTTGTCCAAGCCCAGCATTCGGCGAAGGTTTTTCAAAACCAGCTGATCCCAGAACCAGAATCTGGTGGCGACGCCGGTTGGAACAGGTTGGCCGGCACTCAGATATCCGGCACGGCGCGCACCAATTTTCAATGCCAGGCCGAATGCCAGCCGCCCCAAAGGTGTGGCTTCCTGCGTCAGGATCTGGACGTGTGAGTAGATCTTTTCCCAAACCCTTGGCACCGCTGTGAAGGTTGTCGGCGAGACCTCCTGAAGGTTTGCAAATACGGTTTCAGGGCTTTCGGCAAAATTGACAGTGCAGCGGGCCGCCAAAGGAAAATAGACCGAGACATTACGTTCCAGAATGTGACACAGAGGCAGGAAACACAGCTGTTCATCGCCAGGCAGCGCTGGCAGCGCCCGTGCCGCGGATTCGACGGCGGCCAGGATATTTTCATGGCTAAGCATTGCGCCTTTCGGCTGACCGGTTGTGCCCGACGTATAGACCAGCAAGGCAGTGTCCTGCGGTTTGGCCAATGCAATTTCCGCTTCGAAGCGCCCGGGCTCGGCCAGTTCTGCCTTTTGGCCCAAGGCGAACAGCTCGTCGATCATCATGCAGCGCGGATGGTTCAGGTCATGCAATCCTTCGTCCTCAAGGATGATTACCTTGATCAGATCGGGAACCTCGGTCTCAATTCCCAGAAACTTGTCCAGATGTTCTTCATCCTCGACAATCAGAAACCGGCTGCCGCTGTCGTTGATCAGATACTGCAACTGACTGGCGGAATCCGTGGTGTAGACGCCGGAAGCGATACCGCCAACGCCCTGAATACCCATGTCGAGCCAGGCCCATTCCTTGCGATCTTCGGACAGGATTGAGACCACATCGCCACGCTCCAGCCCCAGCTTGCGCAAGGCCAGCCCGATCCATTTGGCATGCTGCCAGTAATCGGCCCAGGAATAGGACTTCCAGATACCCAGGTCTTTTTCGCGATGCGCCGTTCGGCTGCCCAGTTCGGCACATCGGCTTTGGAACAACTCAGCAATTGTGATGCAGCCATCAACACGCACCGGGCGCTGACCTGCCGTTGCGTTGAACTGAACGCCGTTTATCACGACCTGTGGGGGTAGGGGCGTGGCGTCCATCCGTTTTACCTCCACGTCTTTTTCCGCTTCCAGCGGCGGCTTTCGCGCGCGCCTTCTTCTTGTTTTCCAAGATAGAAGCTTTGAATATCCTCGGATCGCAAAAGCGCATCCGCGGCCCCGTCCATGACGATGCGACCCACCTCCATGACATAGCCGTGATGCGCCAGTTCCAGCGCCGCATTGGCATTCTGTTCAACCAGCAACATCGTCATATTCTGTTCTTCGTTCAGACGTTTGAGAATGCCAAAGATCTCTTGCACCAGCAGAGGGGACAGGCCCAAAGACGGCTCATCCAGCAACATGATACGAGGTCTGGCCATCAATCCGCGCCCTATGGCCAGCATCTGTTGCTGCCCACCCGAAAGGGTTCCGGCCTCTTGCGACCGACGGCTTTTCAGAACCGGAAAATAACGAAAAACCAGCTCACGATCCTGTTCGATCTGGTCTTTGTCTTTGCGGGTGTAGGCGCCGAGGCTTAGGTTTTCATCAACCGTTAACAGAGGAAACACTTCGCGCCCTTCCGGGATGTGGACCACCCCGCGCTGGACAACCTTGTGCGGCTCCCAGCCCTGGATGTCACCGCCGTCAAAGGTAATCGTTCCCTTTTCCGGGTCCATCACTCCAGAGATGGTTTTCATCAATGTGGTTTTGCCTGCGCCGTTTGCGCCAAGGATCGACACGATTTTTCCTTCGTGCACATCCAGAGAAACGCCCCGAATGGCCATGATCGGACCGTAGAAACTTTCGATATTGCGAACTTGCAAGATCGGAGCGTTCATGAGGCTTTCCCCAGATATGCCTCGATCACTGCCGGGTGCGATTGCACGTCTGCCGGTGGCCCGAGGGCCAGCTTTGCCCCATCTGCCATGGCCAGGACCCGGTCGGACACGCCTGATACCAATCCCATGTCGTGTTCGACCATCAGCACGGTAATTCCCATTTGCCGCCGGATATCGTCGATCCACCAACGCATATCGGTCGTCTCTTCCACTGACAGTCCCGAGGCCGGTTCATCCAGCAGCAGCAACTTGGGATCGGTCGCCAGGGCGCGTGCAACTTCGACCACTTTGCGCACGCCGTAAGGCAGCCCGGAAATCATCTTGTCGCGATAGGCCTGCAGGTCGAGGAAATCGATGATCTGTTCAACTTTTTCCCGGTTCTCCAGCTCTTGCCGTCGGACCGCAGGGGTGAACAAGAGTTCTGAAATCAGGTTCGTCTTGCGGTGCCGATGCCGTCCAACCAAAAGGTTTTGCAGGACAGTTGCGTGTTCGAAGAGCTCGATGTTCTGGAAGGTCCGCGCCACACCAAAGGCCGCCACGCCTGATGGTTTGGCCTGAAGCAGATCGTGACCATCAAACCGGATCGACCCTGAAAACGGATCGTAAAAGCGCGAGATCAGATTGAAGACCGTCGATTTGCCCGCGCCATTCGGCCCGACTATGGCAAAGACTTCGCCCTGCTGAACCTCGAAGGACAAATTGTCCACGGCCGTCAGACCACCAAATTTCAAGGTAACGTTTTCAAATTCAAGCAAGCTCATCTCAGACGCTCCGTCTTGAGATAGGATTTCTGCCGTTTGAACATGTCCTTGCGATAGAAAGGAAACAGTTCGAACCAGGTGCGGATTTTCAGCCAGCGGCCATAGATGCCCATGGGTTCGAAAAGGATGAAGCCGATCAGGATCATGCCAAAGATGCCGAACTCCAGCCCCGGAATGGCAACGGTGTTTCCGCCGAAGATCGCGCCGACATATTCCTTTGAAATCGATAGAAACTGCGGCAAAAAGCCGATGACAATCGCGCCCAGAAACGCGCCGTGGATCGAGCCCAGCCCGCCGATAACGATCATCATCAGCAATTGGATCGAGATCAGGACGCTGAAGGTTTCATTGTTAAACGCACCGGCAAACAGCCCCATTAACGCGCCGGCCCAACCTGTAACCGCACAGGACAGGGCGAATGAAATCATCTTTGTTCGCGCGATATCGATACCCATCGCCTGCGCCGATACCTCGGAGTCGCGCACGGCGATGAAGCTGCGTCCTAGCGGGGCCCGCAGCAGGTTTATATATCCCAACGTGACCAGAACGGTGACGAACAGAACCAGCCAGTAAAAAAGATCAGGCGTCCCCCAGCGGTCAACCGTAAGGCCAAAGACCGCGACCCCGCCGATATATTTACCCGCGACACCACCAGTGATCGGCTCGGACAGAACGATGATGTCATCCATCAGGATGGAAAGCGCCATCGTAAAGATCGCCAGGTAGATACCGTGAAGCCGCAGGGCAGGGACTGCGACGGTCACGCCCGCGATCCCGGTCAGAATTCCGGCCAGCGGAAACGCGACCAGAAACGGCACGCCTGCCTCAATCAGGGCCACGTTGGCGTAACAGCCAAAGGCCAGAAAGGCCGCATGGCCCAAACTGACTTGCCCTGTATGTCCGGTCAGGATCATCAGACCCAGACCAGCGATGGCCCAGATCAGAACGTTTGTCAGTTCACCCAGATAGAATTCGTCGAGCGCGAAAGGCGCGGCCGCGACGACAAACAGAAGAAGTAGATAAAGGCGCAGCTGGAACCCGTCTTTCCAGGGGCGAATATCCTGCATGTAGTCGGTTTTGAAAACGATCCGCATAGCTCAGACTTTCTTGACCCGGACCTGACTGAACAGCCCGTTTGGTCGGAAGATCAGGACGGCAAGCAGCAAAGCGTATGGCGCGACCTGGCTGTAACCTGCCGCAATGTACCGGCTGGCGAAGGGTTCGATAACACCGACAATCAGCCCTCCGGCCAATGCACCCGGCAAACTGCCGAACCCGCCGATAACGGCGGCGGCAAACGCCTTGATACCCAGCAATCCGGTTGTCGGATCCACAGCACCTTTTGCAGCAAAGAGAATTCCGGCAATTCCCGCAACGCCTCCGGCCAAAGCCCAGACCCATCCTTGAACACGCCTGACGGGAATGCCCATGTAATAAGCTGCCAGCTGGTTTTGCGAGGCGCCCTGCATCGCCAGCCCCAGTTTGGTGCGGCTGAAGAAAACATAGAGCGACCATGTCAGCAGCACCGTGACGATGATTATCGCGACATCTTCCATCCCCAGTACAAGACCGCCCATACGCACTTCTTTGCCCGCAAGCGGGTTTTGCAGCGTTTGCGGCTCGTGCCCCCAGATCAGACCGGCAATGAAACGGATCACAAAGCCCAAAGCAATGGTCAGGATGACAACGGCGGTCTGGCTTTCACCAAACAGGCGGCGAATGATCAGGCGATCCAGAAGATAACCAAGCGCCCCCATGATTCCCAATGAAACAGGCAGAGCGAGCCAGAACGGCAACCCCATATATTCGGTATTTGTCAGGCCGATGGTCACAAATGCGCCCAGCATCATGAAATCGCCCTGCGCAAAGTTCACCGCTTCGGTTGCCTTGTAGATCAATACAAAGCCAAGCGCGATCAGGCCGTAGACACACCCGTTCGCCAGCCCGCTAATCAGCAGCTGCGCATTATCCACACTGTCCTCCCTCCACCGGTTTTCCAGCGTCTTCTTCCGCCCGCGTGTATCCTCCGGCAACGCAGGTGAGTTCTACTATGGGGTGATAATCACCTTTCCGTCACTCTTTTTCAGCGCATCGGCAAGATTCGACACAAGATTTTCGAGTGTAAGGTGTTCGGAAACATCCGTTTTCCAGCGTCCATCGGCAAAGCGGGCCTGAACTTCGGCCACAACCCGCATTTGGTCAGCGGGCGGTGTCGACATCATCCATTGCGTCAGCCAGAAACCTTCGATCCGTTTGCCCATGAAGATCAGCTGGCCGGTCTGAGAAAGCGTTGGCGCTTCGGTCGAAAGTTTGCCGTAGCTGACCCAGCGCGCCCGGTTGGGCATGGCGCAGAACAGTTTTTCGGACAGTTGATCCGTCACCGCATCAAGGAAGACCCGAGGCTTCAGCGTGGTGCTTATCGCGGCAAACTTCTCGACGATTTCAGGGTCGGAAGTCACAAGTACTTCGGCTGCTCCAAGACTTTTCAGCATGTCGACTGTCTCGGCCCGGCGCACCAGCGCGATGGGTTTCAACCCCAGATCACGCCCGAGGCTGCACATCAGTTTTCCCAATTGGCTGGATGCAGCGGATATCACAAATGCATCGCCGTCTTCCCTTGCCATGTCCACCATCGCCATCGCGGTGAGAGGGTTGACGATTTGCGCGGCCCCGTCATCATCTGAAATATCCGGACGCAAGGGAATACACATTTGCATCTGCGTCACGATGTATTCCGCCCAGGCACCGGAACCTGCGGCCACGAAAGCGACACGCTGTCCATTCAGCGCCTCGGCACCTTTTCCGGTTGCAACGACGTCGCCACAGCCTTCGAAACCGGCCGCCGCACCTTTGACGCGCGGCTGGCCGTATTCACCCTTAATGAAGTGGAGGTCGGACGGATTGACCGACGACCCGCGCAGGCGGATCAAAACCTGACCGGGGCCGGGATTGGGAACGGGCAGCTCTGCCGCTTCAAGCCAGTCTGCTGCATCCTCGATAACCGGTCCGGTCGAAGTGGCCGAGTACCCGCCGTGTTTCAGGATGGCAGCTTTCATTGTTTGGGGCAGGTCAGTCATGGGATCATCCTCAAGATGGCTTGTTCAATGCGCACACCCCCTTAAACAGGAGATTGCCAACGGGCGACCCCGGGGTGAGGATGTGTTGTCGGGGCAGCCAATCAAAAGCCACACACTGGGTCAATTCAGAGAAACGATAACGTAAGGGCACGACTGGAAAATTGGCGTGCGGGGTAGGGGCCGGGAACGGGCAACCGGCCCCTTCTTTGTTATTGCTGCGTCAACAGCGCGGTCAGTTCCTGAATCTTCAAGGCGATGGTTTCAGGCGACTCTTTAATGTCATTTACGATCTTGATCGCCTGTTCTTTCAGATCCGTGGCCAATGTGCTGTCCTGAATCGAGGTCATGATACCTTCATAGTCGAAATTGGTGGGGTCCAGCTTGCCTTCCTGAATCCAGGAGCTCAGCAATTCCTGTCCCTGACCCGCCAGCGCCGCCACCTGATCACCGGCTTGCTGTGCTGCCTCGGATGCTTGCTCCGCGACAGACGAAGCTGCCTCACTGGCTTGATCGGCAACCGACGATGCGGCTTCCTGCGCCTGTTCGGTCAAGGATGAAGCTGCCTCGCTGGCCTGTTCTGTTGCGTCTTCAAGCGCGTCAGTCGAAGCTTCCTGAGCGGTTGACGCGGCATCAGCCACTGCATCGCCCGCCTCCTGCGCTGCGGATTGCACTTGTTCAGCCGGAGTTTGTTCGGACTGGTTGAGATAGTAGTAACCACCAACACCGACAGCGGCGATGATGATCAGGATAAGAATACGCGACATGTGTGTCTCCTTTGGAAAATGTGTCGCCGGGATGCGTTAAATGTAGCGGAGATACAAAGGGGAATTCCTGTGAATTCTCAGCAGAATACAGGTTTGGGCCGTGCTACGCTGATTGCACCAGATTTCACGGCAAGAACACGCCGGGTGACCTAGGCCACTACAGTTTCTGACAGCGGACCACTTGCAATTTTGTTGAGAACCCAAATCAGACCGGAAGACGTTTTCTGACAGCCTTCGATATTGGGAATGTGGCGGAGAGACAGGGATTCGAACCCTGGGTGGGCTTGCACCCACAACGGTTTTCGAGACCGCCCCGTTCGACCACTCCGGCACCTCTCCGCGGGGGTCTGTGAGGGGGGGATTTAGTCAGGAACGAACGGGGGCGCAAGCAGAAAATTCCGGAAATCGTGATTGCCGGGATTTTCCGTTGCCTGCCAGCGCAAAACACCTACTCTGAAAGGTATGACACAGTTTGCACGCCGCATCGCCTTTTGGTTTCTCGCCTCGTTTCTGGCACTCGTTCTGGTTCCTCCCGAGCTTTCCGCAGCGAACCGGGATCGGATTGAGGCTTTTCTGATCACAACGGGCTTTGACGTAGCTCTTGAAAGCATCGCCCTGAGTTCACGGTCCGCGCCGCAGATGTTGGGTGTCGACCCCGAGGGGTTCGGTTCGGACTGGTCTCGTTTGACGGACGAGGTTTTTGAAGTCGGTGCAATGCACGACACCGCGGTGTCCATTTTGGAGCAGACCCTAAGCGACGAGGCCCTTTTACACGCGGTGGAGTTTTACGCGTCTGATCTGGGGCAGCGTCTGGTCGAGGCCGAAAATGCCTCACACATGCAAGAAGACGATGACGTCAAGCAATTGGCAGGCCAAAGGATCATCTCTGACCTGATCAAAAGCGGATCGAAACGGGTCGAAAGTTTTAAACGCATGAATTCCGCGATCGATTCCGCAGATACGGCGTTGCGTGCCTTGCAGGAAATTCAGGTGCGCTTCCTGCTGGCGGCCAGCGCATCGGGCGTCATCGAGTTGCAGCTGAACGGAGATGAACTGCGTGAATTGATCAAGCGAAATGAACCGGCAATGCGTCAGTCACTGCAACTTTCTAATCTGGCGGGTGCGGCCTACACCTATCAGGATTTTTCCGACGCTGATGTGGATACTTATGTTGACGCGCTGGAACAGCCGCTGATGCAGGAAGTCTACGAGCTGTTGAACGCCATCCAATATGAGATCATGGCCATGAGGTTCGAGGTTCTGGCCGCGCGGATGGCCGAATTGCATCCGGCACAGGACATTTGATGCAGCGCGCTATTCTGGCATTTGTGGTCGCCTTGTGTTGGGCACTGCCGCTTTATGCCGATGGGAAAGTCGATCGATTGGCAAAAGCCATGCGTCTGACACAGGTGATGGAAATCCTTGTTCACGAGGGGCAGGGCCACCGCGAGACTCTTGACGATACTTTTTTGGACAACAAGGGCGGCGCTTTTTTCGAGTCGCAGGTCAACCGTATCTACGATCCGCTTTGGATGCGGCAACACATGACGAACGCCTTCAAAGATGGTTTATCCGATGTTCAGCTTGATCAGGCCATCTTGTTTTTTGAAAGCGATCTTGGCCAGACCATCGTAACGCTGGAAAACTCGGCGCGGCGCGCGATGTCGGATCAGGCAATCGAAGACATGGCCCTAGAAGCCTACAAATCCGCAGAACGCAGCACCGCTCAGTTTGCTTTGGTCAAGGAGTATATCGAGGCAAATGACCTGATCGAAAAGAATGTTCAGGGGGCATTGACGTATGACTACAGCTTCTTTCAGGGTCTTGATGTTGATGCGCGGACTGACGATCAGGAACTGCTGGCAGAGCTATTGTTGCAGAAAGACAGCCGGGCCGAGGACACCGAGGAGTGGCTTTTCTCGTTTCTTCTTATGGCCTACCGCCCTTTGGACGAGGCTGAGATGCGCGAAAATATCGCGTTTTCCAGAACCGAAACGGGACAGGCCCTGAATGACGCCGTGTTTGACGGCTTTGATCGCATATTCAATGATATTTCTTATCGTCTAGGGCAGGCGGTTGCACAGGCGCTGAGGGCGTCCGATCTTTGACACCGCTTTGGTGTTGACTTTTACCTGCAATCTATGGATAAGCGCGCATCCCGGCCGGTTTTCCGCGCCGGGTATCGTTATTATTTGGCCCGCATGACATTGTCAGGGGCCATTCACACAGCCCGAAAAGGGCGCGCTGTTCGAGGTGGCTTTCAAGTTTCTTGGGGCCAGAACACCCGTAAAGGGGACCACAGAACGCGGGTTAGAAAAGGAAAGACGCATGTTTGCGGTCCTCAAGACTGGCGGCAAGCAGTACAAGGTTCAGGCGGGCGATATCCTCCGCGTTGAAAAACTGGCTGCCGACGCAGGTGAAAAAGTTCAATTCAACGATGTTCTGATGCTGGGCGGTGACGCTCCGGTTGTTGGCGCACCTTTCGTTGCAGGCGCAGGCGTTCAGGCCGAAGTGATCGAACAGATCAAAGGTGACAAGGTCATCAAGTTCGTCAAACGCCGTCGTAAGCACAGCTCGAAGCGTACCGTTGGCCACCGTCAGAAACTGACACTGGTCAAAATCACCGACATTCTGGCGTCGGGCGCCGACAAATCGGGCATCAAAGCTGCAACCGGTTCCGCTCCGGCTGGCGAGGCGGCACCCGCTGCAAAGCCTGCCAAGAAAGCCGAAGCCAAGGCTGAAGCACCCGCTGCTGCCGCTGCTGACGATCTGACCCAACTGAACGGTGTCGGCCCTGCCGCCGCCAAGAAGCTGGTTGAGGCCGGTATCGCGAGCTTTGCCGCTCTGGCCGCCTTGTCGGATGAGCAGATTGCTGCTATCGAAACGGTCAAAGTGAAACCCGAATGGGTTGAGCAAGCCAAAGAATTGGCTAAAGGCTAAGGAGAGAGAGAATGGCACATAAAAAAGCTGGCGGTTCCTCCCGTAACGGTCGCGACTCAGCTGGTCGTCGCCTTGGCGTAAAACTGTATGGTGGCCAGGCCGCTATCGCAGGCAACATCATCGTGCGTCAGCGCGGCACCAAGTTCTGGCCGGGCGAAGGCGTAGGCATTGGCAAAGATCACACCATCTTTGCAACTGTCGATGGCGCCGTGAAGTTCCACAAGGGACTTAAAAACCGCACCTTTATTTCGGTCCTGCCAGTGGCGGAGGCCGCAGAGTAAGCCGAGACCCAGAAGGTTTAAGAAAAATTCATGGGGGACCGGCACAAAGTGCCGGTCCCCTTTCTCGTTTTAACGCAGTCGTGACCGAAAGAACCGATGACAGTCGCAACCACCAGTTTCCTGATCTTTGCCGCCTCTCAGGTCGGTACGCCGGGGCCGGCCAACATGGTCCTGCTGGGAACGGGTGCGCGCTATGGGTTTCGTGCCGCATTACCTTTTGTGGCCGGTGTCGTGCTTGGCAAGCAGCTGATTATCTGGCCCGTAGGCTTTGGCCTGCTGCAACTGGCGGAACAAGTCCCGACAGTCTTTGCGGCGCTGAAATATGCTTCGGCTGCATATATTTTCTGGCTGGCGTGGAAGATCGCGAATTTGCGACTGTCGCGTGAAACTGCGGTCGGTGAAGTTCCGGGATTTTGGGCGGGGTTGATTGTGCATCCGCTGAATCCAAAAGCCTGGGCCATGATTGTTGCGGGTTTTACGGGCTTTGTCGCTGCGGGGACCTCCAGCTTTGACGCCACGCTCACGATCGCTCTTAGTTTGTTGATCTGCCAGATCGTTTTACACCCGATCTGGACTTTTGCTGGGGATAGAATCGCGCATGCGGTTGAAGGTCGCCCGGCGGAAAAATACCTGATGTGGACGTTGGCGGGTCTTACGGTCGCGTCCGTACTGTTCGTGTTGTTCGGAGGAGGAACACACCAATGAAGCTTGAGACAATAATAAATCAGCCGGTCATTGAAACCGAGCGGTTCGACCTGCGCCCCCTGCGCCGGTCGGATATGGGCCTTATCGAGCATTACGCAGGTGATGAGCGCGTGGCGCGGATGACCACCAGTATTGCACATCCACTGGCCCCCGGTTCGATCGAAGCCTTTGTAACCCGTTCGATGGCTGACAACCGGGACGAGGACGTCTGGGTCATGGATGCTACCAAGGACGGTGGTCCGGAACTGATCGGTGTGATTTCGCTGAAGCGGCTGGACCGGAATCAGTCCGAAGTTGGCTATTGGGTCGCGCCGATCTATTGGAACACAGGCATTGCTTCGATGGCTGTGGAAGCGCTTGTTAACGCCAACCCGCTGGAAAACGCGACGATGTTTGCCAGTGTGTTTCAGGATAATCCGGCCTCGGCCCGGGTTCTGACCCATTGCGGGTTCCAGTATCTGGGCGATGCGGAAAGCTATTCGGTGGCGCGCGATGCGAATGTGCCCACCTGGACATACAGTAAAAAACTCTGACTTGTGGCCGATGGGGCCTTTGCAGTAGGGGACACACATGAAATTTCTCGATCTCGCAAAGGTCTACATCCGGTCCGGGGCCGGCGGTAGCGGCTGCGTCAGCTTCAGACGCGAAAAGTTTATCGAATACGGCGGCCCCGATGGCGGGGACGGCGGCAAAGGCGGGTCTGTCTGGGCCGAAGTTGTGGATGGGCTAAACACCCTGATCGACTTCCGCTATCAGCAACACTTCTTCGCCAAAAACGGGCAACCGGGCCGGGGGCAGCAACGCACCGGCAAGGATGGGGACGATATCGTTCTGCGTGTTCCGGTTGGGACTGAAATCCTGGACGAAGACGAAGAAACTGTCATCTGCGACCTGACCGAAGTCGGGCAACGCGTTCTGCTGGCCAAGGGCGGCAATGGCGGCTTTGGCAACCTGCATTTCAAATCTGCCACCAATCAGGCCCCGCGCCGTGCCAATTCGGGGCAGGCAGGGATTGACCGCACAATCTGGTTGCGGCTCAAGCTGATTGCTGATGTGGGTCTTTTGGGTATGCCGAATGCGGGCAAGTCAACCTTTCTGGCGGCCACGTCGAATGCGCGGCCCAAGATTGCCGACTATCCGTTTACCACGCTGCATCCCAATCTGGGCGTTGTCGGCGTGGACAACGTCGAATTTGTTGTGGCCGATATCCCCGGCCTGATCGAAGGTGCTCATGAAGGCCGTGGCATTGGTGACCGTTTTCTGGGCCACGTGGAACGCTGTGCCGTATTGTTGCATCTGGTCGACGGCACCTCAGAGACGGTCGCAGATGATTACCGCACGATCATTCACGAGCTGGAAGCTTATGGCGGGGAACTAGCCGAAAAGCCCCGGATCACTGTTCTGAACAAGATCGACGCGCTGGATGACGAAGAACGCGCCCTTGCCGTCGCAGAGCTTGAGGAGGCCGTGGGCGGCCCCGTCATGACCATGTCCGGTGTGGCACATCTGGGTGTAACCGAAGTTCTGCGGGCGCTGCGCAGCCAGATTGACGACAACCGTGTGCGTCAGAAACCCGCTGAGGAGGCACAGCCTTGGCAACCCTGACCTCGGCACGCCGTCTGGTGGTAAAAATCGGGTCGGCTTTGCTGGTTGATCGCGACACTGGCCTTCTGCGGTCTGACTGGCTGCTGTCGTTGGCGCAGGATGTTTCCTGGCTCAAGGGGCAGGGGAAAGATGTAATCCTTGTTTCGTCTGGTTCGATTGCACTGGGTCGCGGTGTATTGGGCCTGCCGTTGGCGGCACTGCCTTTGGAACAGTCGCAGGCCGCTGCTGCGGTTGGGCAAATCCGGCTTGCACGCGCTTACGAAGAAGCGTTGGCACCCCATGGGATCACCACGGCGCAGGTTCTGGTGACGCTTGAAGACAGCGAAGATCGACGCAGGTATCTGAACTCGCGCGCAACCTTGGAAACTCTGTTGGGATTGGGCGTCGTGCCGATCGTCAATGAAAACGACACGGTCGCAACGGACGAAATCAGGTATGGCGACAATGACCGTCTGGCCGCGCAAATCGCCGTGACAGTAGGGGCCGACCAACTAATTCTGCTGTCGGATGTGGATGGTTTCTATTCCGGTAATCCAAAGGAAGATTCTTCGGCGAAGCGCTTCGAGACAATCGACAGGATCACACCCCAGATTGAAGCCATGGCTGGTGACGCGGGTTCGGGACTGTCCAAAGGCGGGATGAAGACAAAGCTGTTGGCGGCCAAGATGGCAACCGCAGGTGGTTGCGCTATGGCAATTACCGAAGGGTCGGTTCTTAACCCTCTGAAAACGCTCGAAAACGGTGCCAATTCCACATGGTTTACCGCGACATTGGATCCACACGCAGCCCGCAAACGCTGGATTTCGGCGATGAAACCTCGGGGTGAGATTACCGTGGACGAGGGGGCGGCCAAGGCACTGGCCAATGGCAAAAGCCTGCTACCTGCCGGGATTGTGGAAGTGACCGGAGATTTCGGTCGTGGCGATCCTGTCGCCGTCCTTGATCTGGAATCCCGCCGTCTGGCTCAGGGGATCAGCCGGTATACGGCGCAGGAAGCCGATGCGATCAAGGGGCGTAAGTCTTCTGAGATTGAAGCGACGCTGGGCTATCCCGGCCGTGCGGCCCTGATCCACCGGGACGACCTGGCCCTTTAACCTTCAATAAGATGATCTGAAAGGCACGCGATATGAAAGACTTCAACAGCATTCCTGCTCTGATGGAAGATCTTGGGAAACGTGCCAAAGCCGCTTCGCGTGAACTGGCTTTCGCAACAGCTGAACGAAAGCACGCGGCGCTGATTGCAGCCGCCGACGCGGTTTGGGACAACCGGGCACGGATCATCGAAGCCAATCAAAAAGATCTGGAATTCGGCCGCGACAAGGGACTGAGCCCCGCAATGATGGATCGCCTGATGCTGGATGAGGCGCGTGTTCAGGGCATGGTGGACGGGCTGAGAACCGTCGCGGAGCAGGCCGACCCGGTGGGTGAGGTTCTGTCTGAATGGAACATGCCCACGGGCCTTAACATCCAGCGCGTCCGGACACCGTTGGGGGTTATCGGCGTGATCTATGAAAGCCGACCCAACGTTACTGCGGATGCCGGGGCGCTGTGTCTGAAATCGGGCAATGCGGTAATCCTGCGTGGCGGATCCGAAAGCTTTCATTCCTCAGCTGCGATCCATACCTGTCTGATCGAAGGGCTGAAGGCCGCGAATCTACCTGAAGACGCCATTCAACTCGTGCCCACACGCGACCGTGCTGCTGTGCAGGAGTTGCTGACGCTGACCGACTATGTCGACGTCATCGTTCCACGCGGTGGCAAGGGACTGGTGGGCCTTGTACAACGAGAGGCCCGTGTGCCGGTCTTTGCCCATCTCGAAGGCATCGTGCACATTTACATCGACAAGGCTGCTGACCCGCAGAAAACGTTGGAAGTGGTACTGAATGCCAAGACCCGTCGCACCGGCATCTGCGGTGCGGCTGAATGCTTGCTGGTTCATCAGGATATCGCCGAAACCCTTGGGCGCGACGTGGTTGCGGCACTGGTCCATTCAGGCGTCGAGGTTCACGCCGACGGTGTTCTCGCTGGAGAGGGTACGGTTGATGCTACGGCGGATGACTGGGGAAAAGAGTTCCTCGACAGCGTGATCGCGGCGAAGCCTGTTGCCGATATCGACGCGGCGATTGCCCATATTCAACAACACGGCTCGAACCACACCGATTGCATAATGACCGAGGATGACGCGGCAGCGGCCCGTTTCTTTGAGCGTCTCGACAGCGCAATCCTGATGCACAATGCCTCGACCCAGTTTGCGGATGGCGGCGAGTTCGGTATGGGGGCCGAAATCGGAATCGCGACGGGTAAGATGCACGCGCGCGGGCCGGTCGGCGCCGCACAATTAACCAGTTTCAAATATCTCGTGCGCGGGAACGGAACGATCCGGGCTTAAAACCGAAGTGACACGCGGGTTGCCGAAGTTTCAACGGCAACCCGCCGACCCATCGCAGCCGCCGTTTCAGGCAGCAACGCGAATTGAACGTGCGCGGGCGTGATCTTGGTGGGAAACCGACCTGTCACGACGTTCTTCCAAAGATCACCATCAACATTCAACTTGTCTGCAACCCCGGTCACTATCCAATTGTTGCCCTGATTTACGATCTCGACCGCGCCGCCAAGTGGCATGGCACTTTCGCAGCACATAAGCGCCAGAAAGGCCAGTTTGACCTGATTACGCGGCACAGGCCCGGACAGGTTCCAGTTGACCTGTATTCGCCCGGCACGCTCGATATCTTTCAACAATTCGGTTACTTCGGTCCGACCAAGCGGCTGATCACTGGCCGAGCCAAAGGCAACGCGGAAAAAGCGAATACGTGCCCCGGCACTTCCGACACTGCCCGAAATCAACTCCATCTCGGGGCCCTGTACGGCGCCCACCATATCCAACAGCTCAAGCCCGTTGGTGATCGCCCCGATCGGGCTGATCAGATCATGGCAAATCCGCGAACCGATCAATTCGGCCAGGTTGACGTTGCTCTCGCCCATGCGTACCTCCGACTGTATCTGCCGCACGTCCCGGAGGCCCCTATGACAGACATGAATGCTATACTTGCACCGGGCATGTTTGTCCGCCACCCGGATTTTCCCGAATGGGGTGTCGGACAGGTTCAGTCCAACATTGCAGGCAAGATCACCGTCAACTTTCGTGAGCAGGGAAAAGTGGTGATCGACGGAACGCGCATCGCCCTGATGCCGGTCTTTGATCCGTGAAAGTGGTTTAGGAAAGGTTAACAACGCTGCCCAAAGCGGGGCTTGTTGCCTTTGGCTAAAAAACTGCGCTATCAGCAGCCAAAAGAACACGGATCACCCCATATGCCGGATACTGGCCCTTCTTTCACCGTAAAACTGGCCGAGACCGAAGCCGACCTGCAAGCAGCTCAACGCCTGCGTTATGACGTCTTCGTGCGCGAGTTGGGGGGCGGTGGAGAGATGGTCGATCATGATGCGGGCCTCGAGAAAGACCGTTTCGACCCGTATTTCGATCATATGTTGGCTTATGATGATCACACCGGCGAAATTATTGGCGTCTACAGGATGTTACCGGGCGAACGTGCCGCGGAACTGGGGCAATTCTATTCCGAAGATGAATACGACCTGACCGTTCTCAAGAACAGTGGGCGCAAACTGTTAGAGTTGGGACGGTCGTGCCTGCACCCCGACTACCGTGGGGGTACGGCAATGTATCACCTATGGAACGGTTTAGCCGCTTATGTCGCCGCGCGTGAAATTGAGGTGCTTTTCGGCGTTGCGAGTTTTCACGGAACAGACGTGGCCACATTGGCGCAGCCCTTATCCATGCTTCACCACAACCATCTGGCACCGCCCGAGTTGCGGGTGCGGGCGCAGCCGAAAGTGTTTCAGAGCATGGACCTTGTAGCGCCTGAGGCTTTGGATCGACGCTCTGCCATGGTGCAGGTGCCCGCGCTGATCAAAGCCTATCTGCGGCTTGGCGGATTCGTGGGCGAGGGCGCCTTTATCGACCACAGCTTCAACACAACGGATGTTTGCCTGATCCTCGACACGACGCGCATGAATGAACGGCAGCGTCGAATTTATGGCGGGGCGTGACGCAGTGAACGACCCGCTCTGGAATAGTGAAGACGCGCCCGATCCGATCGAGCTGGGCGTTATTGGATGGGTTCTGGTCATTCTGCGCGGAGTCCCGCTGGCGGCCCTTGTCTTTGGTGGCCTGATCATCCTTCTGGCTGTTCGCCTGATCGAGTATCCGTTTTTCGGTGTCCGGCGACCTGTCACGCCGTTCATCACGCAGTTTGTCTGTCGAAACGCGTTTCGAATTCTTGGTATCGGGTACTGCACATCAGGCGCGCTGATGAAAGAGAGGGGCGCGGTGGTCGCAAACCACACGTCCTGGCTGGATATTTTCGCCCTGAACGCGCGCAAGCGGGTCTATTTTGTCTCCAAGGCAGAAGTTGCCAAATGGCCCGGTATCGGCTGGCTGGCCCGTGCGACCGGAACCCTGTTCATCGAACGGGATCGCAAAAAAGCCAAGGAACAAACCAAGCTGTTTGAAACCCGCCTGAAGGTGGGTCATAAACTATTGTTTTTCCCCGAAGGCACTTCAACAGATGGACTTCGCATTTTACCCTTCAAAACAACGCTTTTCGCCGCGTTCTTTGCAGATGAATTACGTGATTTCATGTATATCCAACCCGTTTCCGTGGTGTTTCACGCGCCCAAAGGCCAGCCAAAACGCTTTTATGGCTGGTGGGGCGATATGGAGTTCGGGCCGCATTTGCTGAAGACCCTAGGCGCACGTCGGCAGGGAAGTGTTGAACTGATCTATCATGCGCCTGCACGGGTCAGTGACTTTGAAAATCGCAAGGCTCTGGCCGCCCATTGTGAAGACGCTGTCAGGCATGCGCACGCATTGGCGCAGCTTGAAAAATAAGGCCGATTGGCCCTTGCGCATCGCGCAAACCTGCCTTATACGCGCGCCATTAAAACCCGCAGGCGGGGTTTGGCCTTTTTGAGGGAGACATCCTCATCAAGACCGCCGGTTGGAGCATCCGCTTCTTTCACCCCCGCCCAGGCGTAAACCGGAAAAGGAAAATAGCATGGCTCTTCCCGAGTTCTCCATGCGTCAGCTGCTGGAAGCTGGCGTTCACTTTGGTCACCAGACACAGCGTTGGAACCCCCGCATGGGACCGTTTATCTACGGCTCGCGCAATGGCATCCACATCATGGACCTGACCCAGACCGTTCCGATGCTGGATCAGGCTCTGCAGGCTGTTCGTGACACCGTTGCAAAGGGTGGCCGCATTCTGTTTGTTGGCACCAAGCGCCAGGCCGCTGGCCCGATTGCTGAAGCGGCTGAAAAGTCGGCTCAGTACTACATGAACCACCGCTGGCTGGGCGGCACGCTGACCAACTGGAAAACCGTTTCCCAGTCGATCAACCGTCTGAACCAGATCGACGAAGCCATGGAATCGGGCGCAGAAGGCCTGACCAAGAAAGAGCGTCTGGGCATGGAACGTGACCAGGGCAAACTTCAGGCGTCGCTGGGTGGTATCCGCGAAATGGGCGGCGTTCCGGACCTGCTGTTCGTCATCGACGTTAAGAAAGAAGCATTGGCCATCGCAGAAGCCAACAAACTGGGTATCCCGGTTGTGGCTGTTGTCGACACCAACTGCTCGCCCGATGGCGTTGACTACATCATCCCCGGCAACGACGACGCAGCTCGCGCAATCGCTCTGTACTGCGATCTGGCCGCACGCGCCGCTCTGGACGGTATGACCGCGCAGATGGGTGCAGCAGGCGTAGACCTGGGCGCATTCGAAGAAGCTCCGGTTGAAGAAGCTCTTGCGGAAGAAGCCGCAGAAGCCCCTGCCGAAGCGTAAGCTGCCCGTCACGTAAATGACATATGGGGCAGGGTAGACCTGCCCCAATTCCGTTTGAATTGAGGAGAGCCAAAAGATGGCAATCACAGCAGCAATGGTTAAAGAACTGCGCGACTCGACCGGCGCAGGCATGATGGACGCAAAAAAAGCGCTGACTGAAACCGGCGGCAACATGGACGACGCCGTTGACTGGCTGCGCACCAAAGGCCTGGCCAAAGCAGCCAAGAAATCGGGCCGTACCGCAGCAGAAGGTCTGGTTGCTGTTCACGTCAGCGGTGGCAACGGTGTTGCTGTCGAAGTGAACTCGGAAACCGATTTCGTTGCGAAGAACGCTGAGTTTCAGGAAATGGTCGGCAAGATTGCGAACGCTGCTGAAGGTGTGGACAACATCGAAGCACTGCTGGCTGCTGATCTGGGCGGAAAAAGCGTTGCCGACACCCTGACCGACAAGATCGCCACAATTGGCGAAAACATGTCGGTGCGCCGCATGGCCAAGCTGTCCGGCGAAACTGTTGTGTCTTATGTGCACAACGCTGCGACCAATGGCATGGGCAAAATCGGTGTGCTGGTCGCTCTGTCGGGTGGTGATGAGGCTATCGGCAAGCAGGTTGCGATGCACATCGCAGCTGTGAACCCGGCCGCCCTGTCTGAGGCCGACATGGACCCGGCAATTGTCGAGAAGGAAAAGCAGGTTCAGATGGACATCGCCCGCGAATCCGGCAAGCCGGAGCAGGTGATCGAAAAGATGATCGAAGGTCGCATGAAGAAATTCGTCGCCGAATCGACATTGCTGAGCCAGCAATTCGTTGTGAACCCTGATCTGACCGTTGAAGCCGCTGCTAAAGAAGCAGGCGCAACCATCACCGGCTTTGTTCGCCTGGAAGTTGGCGAAGGCATCGTTGTGGAAAAAGAAGACTTCGCTGCCGAAGTCGCAAAAGCTGCTCAGGGCTAAAGAAAGGCTCCGACAGGGGCCTTGCTGAACAAAGTGAAAGGGTTACGCGTCGCGTAGCCCTTTTTTGTTGGTGGCACATCTTAGAATTAGCGAAGAAGTGAAGGATTGGAGGGCCCCGCATGATGGGGATGGTCGAGGCCCCCCAAAATTCCGACACAGGTACGCGGACGAATAGGCGCCCCCTTGTCAGAGTGATTGGAGAGCTTTGAAATTGCAAAGATCCAATCGAATGTTCCCTGGCTAAAGCCACCACTCACGGAACACTCTCACTTTGCAACTTTTAAGTTAGATTTGAAAAGTAGTGATTTCCTTACCTAGGGTAAACTGACGCTGGATAGCGTCAGAAAAACACTCCTAAACTTCCATAATGAACATTTGATTATGCAAAGACGCTTTTAACACAGCCTGTGCTGTCGTTTCGACCGACAACGCCTCACGGGCGAGTCGAAGATGCTTTTCAACGGTTGCCGCTGTCAGGCCCATCAGCAGGGCAATGTCCTGCGTGGTTTTGCCGTCACCGACCCATTGCAATGCCTCGCGCTGACGCTTTGTCAGGGCCCGGTTCGGTGGGTTGAAAGGCAAGGTCAGGATCTTCAGATGCGCAACGTTGTTCATCAAAAGAATGTCTTCGCCATGCTCGTGCCAGATCGCGTCAATGTCTTCCTGGCTCATCCCTTCCTTGGCGGACAGGGAAATCGCCCCTTTAGACCTCACCGAGACCGAGTTGAAGCTGATGGTGTAACCAGAAACGACACCCATGGACTTGTTGAACTCGAAAACCTCGCGCTCTTTGTCGGTCATCGACCCTCGAGAATGCATGTCCAGCAACATTTTCCAACTGGCGGCGCCTTCATTGTCCAGCGCCCATTTCAACATGGGGGCGTGAAAATACAAACCGTCCTTGATGAAACCATCCACATAGGCACGGTTATGGTTGGTCAGAATGACAAAGTCCTCTGGATCACCCAATGAGGTTGCCGTCCTGTATTGCGTGTGGCCGTAGATAAGACGATCGAACCCGAACTCCGCCATCTGTCGGCAATGCGCATCCCACAGGTCTTCCAGAGTCTTGGCATAGCTGACAAACCGCAGATAATCCCTGAGGGTCATGCCGTGTCACCTGCTTTCAGATGGGCGGCAAGCGCGTCCAGAGCAAAAACATAGCCTTGGGCGCCAAAGCCACAGATCTGCCCCAGAGCAACAGGCGCGACATAGGATTTGTGCCGGAATGCTTCCCTTGCATGGATGTTGGACAGGTGAACCTCTACAACCGGCAGGTCAACTGACGCGATGGCATCCATCAGCGCAACCGACGTGTGTGTGAACGCCCCCGCATTGATCACAAGGCCATCCTGCACACCGCGTGCGCCGTGGATCGCATCAATTAACACACCCTCATGGTTGGATTGCAGATGCGAGACTTCAAGGCCAATGGACGCGCCATGGCGCAGGCAATCCTCCTCGATCATCCTCAAAGTGGTGCTGCCGTAAACCTCGGGCTGACGTGTGCCAAGCAGGTTGAGGTTTGGGCCATTCAATACCAAAACGTTGTGCATGTCTTCACGATCCCCATGAATGGTACATAGACGCCTAAAGGTTGGGTTGTCTACCTGACTTTTCCGGATCGAGTACAGCCTAAAAACCGAAGTGCGAAGCGGTCCGCCGTTTTATTCCCGGCCTCAACTTTCCTCCATGGTGACAACGATTTTTCCCAGAACGGATCGTCGCGACAATTGTTCAAGCGCCTCGTGCGCGCGGGCTAGCGGGAACCGGGCGCTAATTCGCGGTCTTATTTTCCCGGCTGTATTTAGATCGAACAGATTCTTGACGTTGTCAGCATGGCCGATTGGGTCGCGGAAAACTGACGCGCCCCAAAACACACCAACGATCTGGCATCCTTTCAAAAGAGCCAGATTCAAGGGAATCCGCGGAATGCCCGCTGGGAAACCGACGACAAGATAACGGCCTTTCCAGGCCATGCTGCGCAGGGACGGTTCGGCCAGCGTACCGCCAACAGCGTCGTAGACGACGTCTATGCCGTCAGGACCTGCAAGTTTCTTAACTTCGGCTGAGAAGGCTTTTTGCGCATCCTTGTCCATGTCGCGCGGGTAAATCACCACGTCATCGGCACCAATCTGGCTACAGAATTCGGCCTTTTCAGGTGATGAAACGGCTGCGATCACGCTGGCACCCATGGCTTTGCCCAGTTCAATGGCGGCTGACCCCACACCTCCGGCGGCACCAAGTACCAACAGGGTTTCACCGGGTTGAATCTCCGCCCGATCTTTCAACGCGTGGTAGGACGTGCCGTAGGTGAAAATGAAACAGGCGGCATCTTCATAGGGCATCGCATCAGGAATTCGGATCGCAGTGTCCGCATTGAGTGTGAAGTGGGTCGAAAACCCACCATGTCCGGTTATGGCTAAAACACGGTCGCCAGGTTTAAATCCACTGACGCCTTCGCCCAAAGCCAGAACTTCACCCGCGATCTCACCGCCCGGAGCAAAAGGCCGTGACGGCTTCATCTGGTACAGATCGCGGATAATCAACGTGTCCGGAAAATTCACGCCCGCAGCTTTCACACCGATCAAAAGCTGACCTTTGCCCGGCTTAGGGTCGGGTAGGGTCGTAAGTTCCAGGGTTTCGGGTCCGCCCGGTGCGACGCTGAGTAATGCTTGCATACCGCCTCTGTTCTGCCTGTACTTTGTGTCGAGGAAGTTTTGGTGCAGCATGGTTTTTTGTCAACGCTACGTTCCAACGCCTGCCGCAACGGCAAGAAGAACGCAATTTGTATCAGGATGAACTGGTGACAAAGAAACTGAGGAGTACAGAATGACCCCCGACACCCTCTTTTCGCTTCACGGCAAAACCGCATTGGTAACAGGTGGAGCGACAGGTATTGGCCGCATGGCAGCCGAGGCGCTGGTACGGGCGGGTGCGCGCGTGCTCATTGCCTCAAGAAAAGGAGACGCCTGTGCCGAGGTCGCTGCAGAACTGAATGCGCTGGACGCGCCGGGCAGCGCCGAAGGCTTTGCCGGTGACATTGGCAGCGCAGCCGGTATAGGCAAGCTGGTCTCTGACATTCAGGAGCGTACGGACAAACTGGACATCCTGATGAACAACTCGGGGGTGTCCTGGGGTGCCCCTATGGGGCAGTTTCCCTACGATGCATGGGAAAAGGTCATGTCTGTCAACGTGACAGGGATATTCGAACTGACCCAG